>NZ_JAUEYJ010000008.1:0-277576 GCF_032489615.1 Bradyrhizobium sp. SZCCHNR1051
GCGAAAACCATGGTGTTACCTTTGAAACATTGTCCGCCGAAGTCTTCTCGTCCGATCCCAGAACCAAAAGCCGAAGCCTTCAATCCCGAGACCCGCAAGGACTCCGCCGTCCACGTTTCTCTTTCTTCATCTTCACTTGTCAAACAGCCCGCACTTGTTAGTTCGCTCGAACTACTAAGTGCATCAACCTCGTTGGTCTTTTTCGCCGAGGAAGTCCCGATGGCCGGGGCGCTTCACATAGCCGATTTTCGAAGACCGTCAAGAGCAATTCCGAAGAAAAAACTCAGGAGCCAATCGGAAGAAAAAACAACGTCGGTCCCGAAAGTCGGGGGCCTCAGTCATCGGTGATGTCCGGCTGGCGTGGTGGTGAGATAGTGCGGCGCCGCATCCCGCGCAAGAACTTTTTGCGACGGCTGTGCAGAAATGTGGATAGCGCTGTCGCCCCCCACGCTCGGACCCGTCACACGCCGTTTCCGTTCCATTTTGAAACGGTTGGCGCGCGCAGCGTCAGGAATTGCTCGTGTGCGGTTGCACCAGCGCACGATACGAGTGCGGCATCCGCATGCGCGACGAGATCTTTCCGCCGGACGACGTTGGTCGGATAGAAGCTGTCGAGATTGCTGGTGTCGATGTCGACGGTCGCGATCCCCTCCCCGCCCGCAACGATCGCCTCACGGCGCGGAAACGCTGATGTATCCGGACCGAACACGCCGCTGAGCCCGGGATCGAAATTCGCGGCGTCGCACACATTCGCGAATGCGAAGTAGGCGTTGTTCTCGCCACCGCGAACACGGGGATGAGGCCAGTGATGCAGATCGGCACCGGCCGGGATGCGTCTTGCGATAGGTTGAGAGGGTGCCGTCCGGAATTGGCCCGGCCTCTGCCGGATCGGTCAGCCCTGTTGCCGCAAGTTCCGGAAACACCACTGGCAGCGCCGCGCCCCCCTCGTCCGACGCCGGCGCGAGACGGCGTCAACGCGATCGCGGCGGAGTGCTGCGTGCTGGAGCCGTCAGGAAACGATCGAGCTCGACGATCGCTTCGGCCTCGCGGGCGCGCCGCAGCTGCCTGGCCTGCTCGATGCCCGGCGGCAGACGTTTCGCCCTGTCTCGCGCCTCGCGCGCCATCTCTAGCAACCGCTCACCCAACGACATCGTCTGCTTGACACGCCGACGCCGTTTCTTCCGACCTTCTACTTCCATGCGGGTTTGCATCCAGTTTCATTGATGCGCACCGACAACTCTAGATCAGGAGATGCCGGGCGCATCAACATAAGTGAATCGGCCGCGACCACCCTAGTCCGGGCGGCAGAGCAGCAGCGGCCGGCCGCGCCGGGAGCATCGAGGCTAGCCGCAGCGCCGGCCCGCTCTCGTATCATTTGATATGCGATGCACAGGTCTTCCGGCAGGCCTCAGCAAAGGCCGCTCGAGAAGTTCGAACGCTCGATCCGATGCCCCACGCAACGCCATGCGACGCGTAATCAAGCCGTTTCGATCGTTTGAGCGTTCCAAATCCGAGACCAACGCCGCCGCTCAGGATTGAGTGAACTTGATGGTCGACACCGGCCAGCGCCCGTCATGACCGCGAAGGGTGATGCGCAACCCATGCAGCTCATCAAGATACACCTGCTCCACGGTTCCGGCCTTGCCGTCGCTCAAGGCCACGCATTTGCCGATCAGCTCGGTCTGGACGTGCTCGAACTCGCGCAGAATGGTGAAGGCTCGCGTCTTGGCAACCATGAGGGACCGGTGTGTGGGCTGATGGGAGCCGCAACGCTGCGGAGACAGGTCGGCTGGCAGATAGATCGGCTCATCCCCCTCCCGGGTCAACCGCTCATCAAGAGATCGTGCACACCGTGCAGACGGCATGCACGACCTGTTCAGCGGCACTCGAAATTCGCTGCATCCTCGAGGCTGCCGCTGCCCTTGGAGGTCAGCACCTTCGGGAACGCGCAGAGATCGCGCGTGCGCCCGGGCCATGGCACATCGGCCGCACGCCGCGCGGTGGCGTGGATCGCCTCAGGCGCCGCGGCCGTGCCCTCCACCCATTGGTCCAGCGCGGTCAGCAAGTGGAACTGATTGGTGGCGGGTCCGCCGCCGCAATGGTTCATGCCGGGAACCAGGCACAGGCAAGCGGCACGCGATAGGCCGGCGCGCCCGCGATGACGCCGTCGAACAACTCGGGGAAGCGCTGCCCCAGAAGCGGTCACGCCCGCGGGTGCCGGCGGCGCCAGTTGCACGCCGCCCGCGGCGACGAACTCGGCCGTGACGACGCGCCCGCTGTCGGCGAGGCCTTGCGCGAGCGCGGCGCAACTCGCCTTCAAGTCCTGCGCATGGACGGAGGCCACAGCCGACGATGTCAGTACCAGCGCGGCCAGCGTCGTGATCCGGATCGCCGCCAATCTCGTCCTCCCCACGTGCGGGCCACGGCCCGTCCTGCGCCGTCATTGATCCGCGGCGCGCAGCGGCCGCGCGCATCCACGCGATTGAAAACCATAGGCGAAGCGTGCCATCTGGTCGGCTCAAGACAGCGTCGAGGGCATCATGGCTGCGGACATCCGGTTGAATGCGTTTGCGATGAACTGCGTCGGGCACCAGTCGCCCGGCCTGTGGCGGCATCCGCGCGACCGCTCCTCCGACTACAACCGCCTGCCCTATTGGCTCGACCTCGCCAAGACCTTGGAGCGCGGCCGCTTCGATGGACTGTTTCTCGCCGACGTACTCGGCGTCTACGACGTCTATGGCGGCAACCCCGACGCGGCGCTCCGCCACGCCATCCAGGTGCCCGTCAATGATCCGATGATGCTGATCTCGGCAATGGCCGCCGTCACCGAGCATCTCGGCTTCGGCGTCACCTGCACGCTGTCCTATGAGCCGCCCTACCCGTTCGCGCGGCGGATGTCGACGCTCGATCATCTCACCGAGGGCCGCATCGGCTGGAATATCGTCACCGGCTATCTCGACAGCGCCGCACGCGGCATGGGCAGGGAGCGCCAGACTGCGCATGACGACCGCTACGACGTCGCCGACGAGTACATGGAGGTCGTCTACAAGCTGTGGGAAGGCAGCTGGGAGGACGACGCCGTCAAGCGCGACCGGACCAGCGGCGTGTTCACCGATCCCACGAAGGTTCACCGCGTCAGCCATCGCGGCGAGAACTACCAGCTCGACGCCATCCATCTCTGCGAGCCGTCGCCGCAGCGGACGCCGGTGCTTTATCAAGCCGGCACCTCGCCGCGCGGCCGCGTGTTCGCCGGCCGCCATGCCGAATGCGTGTTCATGTCCGGCCCGTCGGCCAAGATCATCGCGCCGCGCGTCGCCGCCATCCGCCAGGCCGCCGCCGACGCGGGTCGCGCCGGCAGCGACATCGTCATCTTCAGCATCGCCACCGTCGTGCTCGGCGAGACCGACGCGGCGGCCGAGGCGAAGTTTGCCGACTACCGCCGCTACATCGACCACGAGGCGTCGCTGACCCTGATGTCGGGCTGGACCGGCGTCGACTTCTCGACCTACGACCTCGACCAGCAGGTCCGCCACGTGCTCAACGATGCCGGCCGCAGCGCCATGGACAACGTCACGCGCGCCGATCCGGACCGGGTGTGGACCGTGCGCGAGGTTGCCGAGCATGTCGGCATCGGCGGCATCGGCCCGGTGTTCGTCGGCGGGCCTGCGAAGGTCGCCGATCTCATCGAGAGCTGGATCGAGCAGACCGGGGTCGACGGCCTCAACCTCGCCTTTGCGCTCTCACCGGAGAGTTTTGCCGATGTCGCCGACATGCTGGTGCCGGAGCTGACCCGGCGCGGCCGCTACAAGAAGGCCTATCAGCCAGGGACGTTGCGCGAGAAGATGTTCGGCCGTGCCCGGCTCGCGGCGCCGCATCCGGCGGCGAGCTACCGCCCGTAATGCTGCTGGCACTCAGCCCGACAGACGCGACAGCAACACGGCCACCGCCGCCGCGATCGGCTTGATGATCGGCACGGCGAATTGCCGCTGCAACTGATCGGCGGCCTGCGCCAGCGGCCCGCCGCCGATGATCACGGCCTCGGCGCCGTCCTCGGCAATACAGGCGCGCGTGGCGTCAGCCAGGGCGGCAGCAAGCCGCGCCGGATCGACGGCGAGCGCGGCTGGGTCGCCTTGCGTCAGGCGCGTCCCGGTGAACTGCGCCGACAGGTTCAGCCTGTCTGCAAGGCCCGCGATGCTCGCGACCAGCGCGGGCGTCACCGTGGCAACGCCGAAGCGCCTCCCGCCCTCTGCAGCCTCGCGCATCGACGCCTCGCCGATGCCCGCCACCGGCAGCGAGCACTGGCTGCCAAGCTCCGCGGCGCCGGGATCGCCGAACGCCGCGACGATGATGCCATCGCAAGCATCGCGATGCGCGCGGCCGATATCGACCACTTCCGCCGCCGATGCGGCCAGCGCCTCGGCATCCACGATCATGGCCGGCGCCCGCGTCGCGGTCGCGCCGACCACCTCGGCCCGGCCAGCGCAGCAGGCGGCCGCAATCGACGCCATCATCGCGGTGGTCGTGGCCGAGCTGTTGGGATTGATCAGGAGGATGCGGGGCATGAGGACGGTTGCTCAGATGACGAAGCTCTCCTCGTGAACAATCGTCGGCCAAACGTCAACTCCAGGCCCATTCGCCGATGAGGGTGGCGGGCATCACCCGTTCGTCGCCGGCCGCTCACCCGATCCGCATCGACAATTCGACTTCGTCGCCGAACGGCACCGACAGATAGCCGTTATCAGGCGAACGGACGTAGGCGAGGTAGTCGGGGCTGTGGTCGGCATTGTCAGCGACGATGAACGCGCCGGCGCTGAGCCGGCTCTCGAGCAGCGCCAGGATATCGCCATACAGCGGCTTGGCGCCGTCGAGGAGAACCAGGTCGATCGCGTCCGGGAGATCACCGCTCAGCGTCTGCAGGGCGTCGCCCTGGCGGATCTCGACCAGATCGGCCAGGCCGCCCTCCGCGAGGTTGGCACGGGCACGGGCGACCTTGGACGGCTCGAACTCCGTGGTGGTCAGCCGGCCGCCGCCATTGTCGCGCAGCGCCGCGGCGAGGAACAGCGTCGAGATGCCGAACGAGGTGCCGAATTCGACGATCGATCGCGCATCGACGCCGCGCGCCAGCATGTAGAGCAGCATGCCGGTGTCGCGCGACACGGGCAATGGAAAGTCCTTGAGCTGCGTGTAGAGCTCGACATGGCCGGACCTGCTGCGCATCAGTTGCGCGCCCCGTTCGGCCATGCCGGCGAAGATCGGGCTCGTCTCCGGCCGCAGCAACGTGGCCTCGGCAAGCAGGCGATCCAGCAGCGGCGCCACCGGCTGAGCGGTCAGGGTGATCATTGATATTCTCCGTGTTCTCGATGCGTGTCGTTTGCGTCGAAGTCAGAATACGAATAATCATTCGCATTCGCTAATCGCATTTCGGAACGCTCCATGGCCCCGGCTCGAAAAGCCCCGATTTCCCCGCGAAAACTGCCGCAACAGGCACGCTCGGCCGACCTCGTCGCGGCCATTCTGCAGGCGGCTGTTCAGGTTTTGACCAAGGAAGGCGCGCAACGTTTCACCACTGCGCGCGTCGCCGAGAAGGCCGGCGTCAGCGTCGGCTCGCTCTATCAGTATTTCCCGAACAAGGCGGCGATCCTGTTCAGGCTGCAGAGCGACGAGTGGCAGCAGACGACGAAACTGCTGCACGGCATTCTGGAGGACACGCGCCGTCCGCCTTTGACGCGATTGCGCGCGCTCGTTCACGCGTTCCTGCAATCGGAGTGCGACGAGGCCGCGGTGCGCGGCGCGCTCGACGACGCCGCCCCGCTCTATCGCGATGCGCCCGAGGCGCGCCGGGCCAAGACAAGCGGCCGCCGCGCCATGCTCGCCTTCATGCGCGAGGTGCTGCCTGGTACTGGAGAGGCCGAGCACGCGCGGGCAGCAGACCTGATCAAGACGACGCTCAGCCAGGTCGGCAAGCACTTCTCGGAGACGCCGCGCAGCCGGGCCGAGATATCGGCCTATGCCGATGCGATGGCGGACATGTTCTGTGCGTACCTCTCCACCGCGAACAAGCCTCACAGACGCAAGGCCGGGTAGTCCCGCAGCCGGCACGTCCCCGCCTCTCCTTAGCGCGATACTTCTTAGGTGTTTGCGCAAGGACGGCGGACGGGATTGCACTTGTTTGTTCGCACGTCGAGGTTTGCGAGTACGGCGAAGCTGAAAATCCACTTGGGTGGGAAGTGTCCTGCCTCGAGACCGCGCAGCCATCCTACAAGGAACTGTTTCCGCATCACGTGAAAGCGTACGAAAGTCGGCTCAAAGAGTGACATTCGTCCGCTTCTGCCCATCCCGGGCCTTTCGGTCGAAGCTTGCGACGTCGGTTCTAGGGGTTCAACCGGAAGTAGGCCGTCGGACGGCGGCTTTGACCCAAAGCGAACGATCACGCTGCACCGGCAGAGTGCGTGGAGCGGCGTCACATTTGGGTGGATCAGAGGGGC
The DNA here is from genome assembly GCF_032489615.1 of Bradyrhizobium sp. SZCCHNR1051. Lineage (NCBI taxonomy): Bacteria > Pseudomonadati > Pseudomonadota > Alphaproteobacteria > Hyphomicrobiales > Nitrobacteraceae > Bradyrhizobium > Bradyrhizobium sp. SZCCHNR1051. Next base: position 6,486 of record NZ_JAUEYJ010000008.1, read on the forward strand.
TAACCTCTGACGCCGGGACCGCCGTTGCGCTGGGGCTTGGGCGCACAGTTGTTGTTCTCGGAGGTAGGTTCGCACTTCAAGACGTGGTCCTTGACGAAACCTCGGATCGTGCCGCCCGCCCGCCTCAGGATGCCGGGGTCGGACGGGGTGTAGGTCTGGTCGCATTTCGACATTACCGAGGCGACCTTCGTCATCTCGTTGCTCGCGCCGATCTGCACCGACTCCTTGCCGCAGCTGCCGGAATTGATCTGCTTGAGCAGTTCGATTCGCTTTCTCCCGAGGGCGAGAATGGGCCCGCACTGCTCACGCTCGCTGGCCCTCTGCCACAGACCCTTCAGCCTGTCGTCGTGAGCCTGCAGCGAGGCGATGTTTCCCGCCTTGCAGGCCCGATCGGGGGCGTCGGCCACCGTATCGGAGGCGCGCGAACGGGCGCTCGCCGGCGCCGGCCCGATCCGAGTCGCGGTGGCCGTGCCGGTCGACATCGACTTGCCGTCGGGCGCCAGCGTGTAGTTCCAGGTGCCGAGGCTATTGGTGTAGGTGAGGACGTTGCCCGAGCAGGTCCAGGTGCCCTGCACGCAGGCGGGATGTTCGCTGCACAGCGCGCGGCCGTCGGCCTTCACCGAACCGCGGTTGCCACTGCCGGAATGCCGCCACTCGCCGACGAACTTGGAGGCACAGCTGGCGGGCGGCGCGGCTAACGCCGGGGTGGCGAGGGTAGCGAAAATCAGGGAAGCCGCAATCAACGATCTCATCAATATGTCTCCTTTTGGAATGCGGCAGCAATCCTACAGACCGGCGTCGGCGCGGCAAGGCCGACCGCCTGCCTTTTCCCCGACATGAGTCGAGGCAACCCCGCGATAGCTGCGGGTTCTCCAACCATGCAGGCGTCGTCGGTGTGGGCGGCGGCTTCACCAACGTGCTGCGCAATGTAAACACGGCGCATGGCGACAAAGATTGTCACCATTCAGCTGATCGAGTGGACGTCCTGAGGAATGTGCTTGGCGACGACGAGTTGCCGCCTCCATTGCCATGTCCGCCCGTGGCCCGGGCTCGGACTACCCGGTCTACGCTTGGGATGCCCGCAATGGGCTGAGTGCGAACGCCGCTGACTCGGTCGCGGAGGCTTGCTTTAGTCACGGGCTGTCCTCCCGAATGCGCTTGCTCCGCGGCTCCTGCCCCCAATGGCTGCCGATTTGTCGCACCGCGCAAGTCGGAGGCCTCAGGCCAAATCCGCTCATGAGCTCCCGCGCTTCATCTCGGCCGGCAGATGCAAGGCCGTTCGATCGGACAACCCGCCCAAACCTCTGCGGAGAGTTACTAAGACGTAGATGGCCGGGACGAGGCCCGGCCATGACGTGGAGGCAGAGGGGCTCAAGCTGATTGTCATATGCCAAAGCTCCAGGTCTTGCGTGACGAGCCTATTGCTTCTCCTCGCGCTTGCGCGACGGAACGAAATTCGCCCGCGTTCTCAAGCTGATTTGCCCTGTCCAGTCCTCCTGCGAAAAACATTCTTGTTTCTTTTTTTCGGAATTTGTGGTTGTATCACCCTATCCCGCCCGATCGAGAGGGGCGCTTCGCGAACGTCACGAAACGTTGGTGCGGGATGCGATGGCCGGTTCTCGTCGCAGCGTGCGTCAAGCGCGCGGACGAACGATGGGAGCCGGACGGCGAAATCGCGTGGTCCTGATACTCCGACGCTAGTATCAAGTTCGCGAAGATGCTTGCGTGTCTCGCGGATGACGGTGGCCAGAAAGCCCGGCGCACCGGGGAGATCGCGTATAAGCCGTAAGCCCATTGCGCAGGGAAGGCCGGATGTCCGGCTGATCCTGTGGTAACCGCCGCGTGCTTCCTTTTTTGCACGCGGGCCATGGGTGTCAGTCGACGCCCGGCCTTCCCTGTGCCCTCTCTCGATGGAGGGACGAACGGCAGACACATCTCGGACGCCCTGCGCGTCGCGAGGATGCGAGCGGCTGTCTCGTCAGATCTCGCGCGCCAAGAAAACAAAACCTCTCGCGGCACGGGCACATGAGAAACTTTCATCTCCATATGAACATATCTGCAAAATTGCGCAGGGCTCACGATCCTGCGAATGATCCTGGACAATTGCATGCAACCGCCTGTTTGGGAGATTGCCGAATGACACCGTCCTTCAGCGGCCTGCGCCGCGCGCGGCCCTTGCATCTCGCCCGTCGCGGCGTCCTGATGATGGCCGCGGCCCTGCTCGGTGCGCTCGCCACGTCGCAAGCCGACGCAGCCGAGACGCTGCGCATCGGCTATCAGAGATCCTCGACCCTGATCGCCCTCCTCAAAACCAATGGCGAGTTGGAGAAGGCGCTGACGCCGCTCGGCATCAAGGTGTCGTGGCACGAATTCTCCAGCGGCCTGCCACTGCTGGAAGCGATCAACATCGGCAGCATCGATGTCGGCGCCGATGTCGCCGATACCGTCCCGGTGTTCGCGCAGGCCGCGGGCGCGAGGCTCGCTTATGTCGCCGAGGAGGCCGCCTCGCCGTCGGCGCAGGCGATCCTCGTGGCAACGGCTTCGCCGACCAAGACGCTCGCTGAGCTGAAAGGCAGGAAGATCGCGGTGACCAAGGGCGCCGGCAGCCACTATCTGCTGCTCGCCGCGCTCGCCAAAGCGGGTCTCACCTTCAAGGACATCACCCCCGCCTATCTGCCGCCCGCCGACGGCAGGACCGCTTTCGTCAGCAACAATGTCGATGCCTGGGTCGCGTGGGATCCGTTCCTGACCAGCACCATCCGCCAGTCAGGGGCGCGCGTGCTCGCGGACGGCAGCGACGGGCTTGCCAGCTACAAGCGCTACTATCTCGCATCCGCCGACTACGCCGCCGGGCATGGCGACGCCCTCAACGTCATCTACGGCAAGCTCGTCGAAACCGGCAAATGGGTGAAGGCCAATCCGGGCGCCGCGGCGAGCCAGCTCGCAGCGCTCTGGGGCATCGATGCCGCCACCGTCGAGGAGGCCAACAGCCACCGCTCCTACCAGGTCGGCGCGGTCACCGCGGCCGGCCTGTCGGAGCAGCAGAAGATCGCGGATGCTTTCCTGGCGGAGCGCGTGCTGCCGGCGAAGGTGGACACATCTGCGTTGGCGATCTGGACTCCCAAAGCGCCGTGAGCCACACAGGAGCCGAGATTGTGCCCCGCAGCGAAGCGCGGCGCGAGGCCCGACGACGAGCCTGAACGAAGGAGACCCCCGTGACTGCCCATCTTCCCCCGCCGACCGACCGTATCACCGAGCATCCGGCGCATCGCATCTTCGTCGATCGCTGGTCGCCGCGCGGCTTCAGCGACGAGGCGCTTCCGGAGACGGAGCTCCTGACCTTCATCGAGGCGGCACGCTGGGCGCCCTCCTCCTACAATTCGCAGCCCTGGCGCTTCCTCTACGCGCTGCGCGGCTCCGCCGAGTTCGACACCTTCCTGGCGCCGCTGGTCGAGTTCAACCGCGGCTGGGCGCGGCATGCCGCGGCGATCGTCTACGTGCTGTCGAAGAAGACCTTCATCCCGGCCGGCAAGACCGAGCCGGCACCGACGCGCACGCATTCCTTCGATGCCGGCGCGGCCTGGGCCAATTTCGCCAACCAGGCGGCGGTGTCCGGCTGGATCACCCACGGCATGAGCGGCTTCGACGTCGCCGCCGCACAGACAGCGCTCGGGGTGCCCGACGGTTTCGCCGTGGAGATCGCGATCGCGGTCGGCCGCAAGGGCGACGGCGAAAAGCTGCCGGCCATGCTCAAGGAGCGCGAGAAGCCGAGCGCACGCCTGTCCATCGCCGAGATCGCCTCGGCCGGCCTGTTCCCGCAGCGCTTCGGCGGCTGATCGATGTCGCAGGGGCGGCGCACCGCGCCGCTCCTGACTGACGGCGAAATCTGTGGCAGAAGATGCGATCTGCTTGAGGAGAGTTGATCCGCATGCCGCCGCCGAAACCGCCCGCCTTCGAAACCCTGAGCCTGCACGCGGGCCAGCACCCGGATCCCGCGACCGGCGCCCGCGCGGTGCCGATCTATCAGACCACGTCCTATGTGTTCGACGACACCGAGCACGCCGCGGCGCTGTTCAATCTCGAACGTGCCGGCCACATCTATACCCGCATCTCCAACCCGACCACGGCCGTGCTCGAAGAGCGGCTCGCCGCGCTCGAAGGCGGCGTCGGCGCGGTCTGCACCGCGAGCGGCCAGGCCGCGCTGCATCTGGCCATCGCCACGCTCCTGAATGCGGGCGATCACATCGTGGCCTCCTCCTCGCTCTATGGCGGCACCATCAACCTGCTCGCGCACACGCTGCCGCGCTTCGGCATCACCACGAGCTTCGTCAAGCCCAGGGATCACGACGGTTTCCGCGCCGCGATCAAGCCGAACACGCGGCTCCTGATCGGCGAGACATTGGGCAATCCCGGTCTGGAGGTGCTGGACATCCCCAAGGTCTCGGCGATCGCGCATGCGGCCGGCGTGCCGCTCCTGATCGACAACACTTTTGCCACGCCCTATCTCAGCCAGCCGATCGCCCAAGGCGCCGACATCGTGATGCACTCTGCGACCAAGTGGCTCGGCGGCCATGGCATCGCGATCGGCGGCGCGATCATCGATGGCGGCCGGTTCGACTGGCGCGCGTCCGGCAAATTCCCGCAGCTCACCGAGCCCTATGCCGGCTATCACGGCATCGTCTTCGACGAGCAGTTCGGCGCGGCCGCCTTCATCATGCGCGCGCGGACCGAAGGCCTGCGCGATTTCGGCGCCTGCCTGTCGCCGACCAACGCGTTCCATCTGCTGCAGGGCGTCGAGACGCTGCATCTGCGCATGGAGCGGCACGTCGCCAACACCCGCGCCGTGCTGGAGGCGCTGACGGCCAACAAGGCCGTCGACTGGGTGCTGCATCCTTCGCTCGAGGCCCATCCGGACCATGCGCTCGCCAAGGAGCTGTTGCCGCGCGGCGCCGGCTCGATCATCTCGTTCGGCATCAAGGGCGGACGTCCCGCGGGGCGCAAGTTCATCGAGAGCCTGAAGCTGATCAGCCATCTCGCCAATGTCGGCGATGCCAAGACGCTGGTGATCCACCCCGCCTCGACCACGCATCAGCAGATGGACGCAGCCCAGCTCGCCGCGGCCGGAATCGGCGAGGAGCTGATCCGGCTCTCGGTCGGCATCGAGGCGGCCAGCGACATCATCGACGATCTCGGACAGGCGCTGCGCGCCTCGCAGAAGGTGTGAGCCATGCAGCTGTCAATCGGAGATCATGAGGTCTTCGCCGCCACGGGCGGCCGCGACTTCGATTCGTCCCTGCCCGCCGTCGTCTTCATCCATGGCGCCGGCTTCGACCATTCGGTCTGGGCTCTGCACAGCCGCTGGTTCGCCCATCATGGCTTTGCCGTGCTGGCGCCCGATCTGCCGGGCCATGGCCGCTCGGCGGGCCCGGCGCTGCCGACCATCGCTGCGATGGCCGATTGGATCGTCGCGCTGTTGCAGGCGTTGAATGCGAAACCCGCTCACCTGATCGGCCATTCGATGGGCTCGCTGATCGCGCTGGATGCCGCGGCACGCCATCCCGATCGCGTGTCGGCGCTGAGCCTGATCGGCACCGCGGCAACGATGACGGTCGGGCCTGACCTCCTGAAGGCCGCGGAAGCCAACGATCACGCCGCCATCGACATGGTCTCGATCTGGGGCCTCGGTTTTGCCGCCGAGCTCGGCGGCAGCCGCGCGCCGGGCCTGTGGATGCATGGCGGCGCGCAGGCGACCCTGGGGCGCTGCGCGCCGGGCGTGCTGTTCAACGATCTCTCCGCCTGCAACGACTATCAGGATGCGCTGGCATCGGCGGCCAGGATCAAGGTGCCGACGCGGCTGATCCTCGGCGAAAAGGACATGATGACGCCGCTGAAGGCCGGCAAGGCGCTGGCGGCTGCGATTGCGCAATCGCGCACGACCGTCCTGCCCGGCGCGGGACATACGATGATGACAGAATGCCCAGATGCGCTGCTCGATGCGCTGATCGAATAGCTTGCGGTCACGGTTCCGGTCGCCGACCCCAGCGACGCAGAACGCGACCGAGCTGCAGCAGGTGCAATATCGCCACTGGCGCGGCGGTTACGGTCATCGCCACGGCTATTACGGCCATCGCTCTTACGGGCATCGCCACGGCTATGGTGCGGGTGCCGCCGCCCTCGGCGGCCTCGCGGCCGGCGCGATCATCGGGGGCGCCATCGCCAACAGCCGCGCCGAGGCCGCCAACGCCCAGGCCTATTGCGCCCAGCGGTTCCGGTCCTACGACCCGGGCTCCGGCACCTATCTCGGCAATGACGGCCTGCACCATTCCTGCCCGTAACGACACCAAGGTCGATGCCCCCCGGCATCGACCGCCGCCTGGACCAATGGCGCGTGACAAAACGTCCGCTGCGACAAATGCAACGAAGTTCGTCTCGTCCGGTTGAGCATAGCGCTGAATCAACGGGAGACATCAGGATGGTCACCTTCAAAGCCGCCGCGACGCTCGCCATCGCCGGCGCACTTTCTGTATCCACGCTGCACTCGGTCTCGGCTGCGCCGCTGACGTCGCTGTCAGCAGCCGCCAAACCGAGCGCCGAAAGCTCGAATGCCGTGCAGGTCCGCTACGGCGGCTGGCATGGCGGCTGGGGCGGCGGTGCCGCGATCGGCGCGGGGCTGTTGGCGGGTGCCCTGATCGGATCGGCGATCGCCGCCCCCTCCTACTATGGCGGCTACGCGCCCTATCCCTACTACGGCGGGTATCGCTACGCCGCCTATCCCTACGGCTATGGCGGCTACTACCCGGCCTACCGGCCCTATTACGGCGGCTATGGCTACAGCTACGTGCCGCGCCCGATCTATCGCAGCTACGGCTATTCCTATGGCCCGCGGCCGTGGCGGCACAGCTACGGCTATTACCGCGGTCCGGGTTGGGGCCATCATGGCTGGCACGGCGGCCGTCATTTCGGACACCGCTACGGTCATGGCGTGATCCGCGCCCATCATCGCTGGTGATGTGATTTCGCTGGTGCGTGGGGCTCGCCCGACGCACCGGCACGTCGATGCGCAACCTCCGCCGCGGCGGATGACGTACTCGTCATGATCGCGCCAGACGAACACGACAAATGTCGCCAACGCCTCATTGCGCCGGGCGCGATTACCCACCAGATCTGCTTGAGAGCCATGACCGTGGCGACGAAGGCGCAGACGACTCCAGTGCGGAATTCCTTGGCAGCTCGACGTCCTGATCATCCTCTTCCCGCAGATGGAGCTGCTGGACTTTCGCGTTTTCCTTGATCCGCCCATACCCACCCCACCGATCCCGCGCAGCGCCGCTGTCGAACGTCGCAAGCTAGGCAATGAGAGGTCCGCCGACGAGATGCCCGCCAGCGAGCCGCATGGTTTGAATCGGCAGTCCGGCTCTGCTGGGCTCGCACGATGTCCCGAAACTCAGCGCAGGTAGCTGGCCAGGTTCAGGCTCTGGATCTTGGAGATGGCGGTGTAGCTCGCCGTGAGCTGGGCTTGATAAGTCGAGAGCTGGGCGGTGACCGCAGCGACGTCCACGCTGGTCAGGTCGGTCGCCAGACTCTCGGCATAGCTCTTGTAGTCGGTCTGCTGAGACTTCGCGCTCTCGATCCGGGACGCTGCATCGGAGACCTTGGCCTGCACCGTGGCGACATCGTCCACTGCTTGATCGGCAAGCGTCAGCGCGGAGGTGATGTCGGCTCCGGACAGGGTCGAGCTATTCGCAACGAACTTCAGAACACGCATGACCTCCTCGAAAGCAGGGTTGTCGGCGGTCACGCCATACGTCACGGACTGGCCGTCGGAGACACGGACCGAGGCAAGCTCGCTGTCGCCCTGATAATAGCTGGTATCCATCGTGGCCAGCGATCCCGAGCCGGACGCGAAGGTCGAGGTATCGACAGCCGGAGTCGAGGTGCGCCCCCCGCCGAACAGATATTGCCCATCATACTGGGTGTTCAGAATGCCCGCCATCTGCTGCAGCAACTGCTGCGCGGTACTGATCGCCGACGTGGTTCCCGTGCTGCTGCCGGAGCTCGCGGCGCTCAGGGCCGTGCGCAGCTGACTGACGATGTCGGACACCTGTCCTGCCGCGGAATACATGACTTGCACCTTGCTGTCGGCCAGGGTCGCAGCATCGATATAGGATTGCGCCCGCGTGACCGAGACCTGAAGATTGACGACGTGCTGAGTGTCGGCGCCGTAGCCGGCGAGATACTCCGATTTCAGCCCCGAGGCTTCCTGCACCTGGAGATTGGCCATGGTCGCCTGCGTCCGCAGCGCGCTCGTGATCATCTGGTCGGAGTTCGAGAATGTCGCAATCCGCATCGTCATGATCTGCGCTCCGGACTAGGTCGATTGCACGGCAGTGAGCAACGAAGAGAACATGCTGTTGATCACGGAGATCAGCTGCGAGGCGGCAGCGTATTTGTTCTGCAGCGAGCTCAGCCGCGCGGTCTCCTCGTCGAGATTGACGCCCGATTGCGAGGACAGCGAGCTGGCATAGCTCGACTGGGCCGTCGACTTCGCGGTGTAGGCAGTGGAGGCCTGCGAAGCCTTGCTGGCGACATTGGCGACGATCGCCGCGGCATAGTCGGCAAACGAGCCGGTCGTTGCGCTCAGACCTCCCGCCGACGCAAAGCTGGTCGAGCCGGTGAACTTGTCGATGAGCGCATTGATAACCGTCGCCGAGCCGGCCGTCAGCACCTGGCTGCCGGTCGTCAAGGTCGCAGAACCGTCGAGCGTGCCGGTCGGCAGACCAGAAGCGCCGCTCAAGATGCTGCTGTTGACGGCAAAATTGGCGGCGCTCGTGCCGGTGACGAGATCATTCATGCCGAAATAGTCGGAGAAGCCGCTGCCGCCGACCGCACTGGTCATATCGTTGATCGCGATGCCGTTCGACGACGACGTGGCGCTGATCGACAGGTGTCCGCTGGAATCGATCGAGGCGGAGACCCCGGAGATGCCGTTGAGCGCCGTGACCAGATCGCCCACCGTCGCGTAGGACGACAGATCGAGATCCTGGTACGAAACGAGATTGCCGCTCTGGTCAGCCAAGGCGATGCGGACCGTTCCGGACGCCGACAGGGCCGTCGTGCTGCTGACGCTCGCCGACCCGGTCAGAGTGGCCGGAGGTGGAACGGCCGACGCGCCATTGGTGATCTCATTCAGCGCCGATTTCAGCTGCAAAGCCAACTGATCGAGCTGGGCCTGCGCGGCCGGCAAGGTCTCGTCCCGCAACGTGACCAGCGAGCCGATCTTGCCCGACGTGATCTGGGCCGTGACGTCGACGCCGTCGACCATGATGCCGCTGAAGCCGCCGGACGCATAGCTCGAAGCCGCCGAGACATTCGCCGAGGCCGTGTAGCTCAGCGTGTGCGCCGAGCTGTCGACGAGGGCTCGCCCCGACGAGGTATAGACCTGAAGGTCGCCGTTCGACGCCGTGTAGTAGCTGACGTTCATATAGGACGAAAGGTCCTGCAGCGCGGCGTTGCGCTCGTCCTCGAGATCCGCTGTCGACTGGCCGGACGCTGCCATTTTGCGGATCTCGACATTGAGATCGGCGATCTGCTGCAGGTCGTCGTTGACGCTCTGAACCGACGACGCGATGTCCTTGTCGGCGTTGGCCCGCAAGGTCTGCACACCGCTCGACGTGCTGCGCAGCTGGCTGGCGAAATCGTCCAGAGCGCTGACGACGGCCGATTGCAGCGAAACACTGCTGGGCGAGCTTGCCAGCGACGACAAGGCGGACTCCAGCGATGCAAGAGAGTTTGCCAGCGACGTTCCCGTCGTCGAAGTGCCGGATGTGGACGCGCTGCCGAACAGCTGCTGCAGTTGCGTCAGGTAGTTGTTGGTGGTGTCGGCCGCGCCGAGCTCGGAATTGGCTCCGATCAGGGATTTCAGCAGCAGCTTGTCGACATTGCTCGAAATGCCGGTAATCGAAACACCGGTCCCAACTCCCCCGGTCACATTCGTGACCTGGTTGGCCGTCTTCTGCGTATACCCCTTCGTGTCGGCGTTCGAGATGTTCGACGACGCCACGCTGATCTGCAGCTCCGTGGCCGAGATGCCGCTGAACGCGACCAGCCGTGCTATGTCGAGCGACATCACTCTACTCCCGCTGCTGGGCGGCCATCATGCCCTGACATTGGTTCCACAGGACGTCGCACGCGCGGTGCGACGCCCGCCTGCGCCATAGGGCGACGCATTCGCGATCTGCTCGCGGATCGCCTGCATGACTGCCTCGATGCGACGATTGCTGGCTTCGATCGCAGCCCGCAGCCGAACGAGGTTCTCGTCCATCGCGCCACGCAGGTTGAAGATGTGCTCCATGAGCTGTTCGCGCAGGACACGGTCGCGGACGTCGAGACTCGCCGTTCGCCTGGCACATTCGGCAACCCGCTGCTCAAACAGCCCGGCGAGCCGATTCTTGTCGTCAAGCTGCTTGGAGCGCGAGGCCGGGAGCCCTCTGGCAAGCTCCGCATTCTCCTCCGACACCACCGCGATGAGCTCGTCAATCAGCGCGATCAAGGTCCGCACTTCATCTTCGCTGGCCGGCCGCTGATCGGCCTGAACTGCGTGTTTCATCCTGTCGCTCCCATCCTACTGTTCACGCTGCGGTCGGCGGCTGATCTGCGCGACACGGGCGTAGGTATTCAGCGCCGTCACCCTCACGGTGGCGACCTTGAGCTCTTCGTCGAGCAGCGCGCATTCACGCAGAAGCTTTCGTCGGACCGTTTCGATATCGTCGATCAAGGCCAACAGTTGCGCGCGGTCGTCCTTGCCGACGGTCGCGGCGCGCAGTCTCAGCCGCCGCAGCCTCTTCAGCAGAGCCTCGCCCTCGCCGAGCCGCTCCCTCTTCAGGTCGGCCATGATCTACCTCATCGACGAGATCAGGGTGTCGTACATCTTGTTGACCGCCGAGATCACCTGCGATGCCGCCGAATAGGCCTGCTGAGCCGAGATCATATTGCTGAACTGGCCCGTGGTGTCGGTCGTACTCGACTCCAGCTCACTGCCGTAGATGGTTCCTGCACCATTCTCGCCGGACGCCTGCAGGGTCGCATTGCCCGACGTCGCCGTCGACGTGTACATGCCGCTGCTATGCGCCACGAGGCCATTGGGATCGGCGAAGGTCGCCACCGCGATCTTGTAGATCGGAACCGTCTGGCCGTTGGAATACGTCGCCTCGACGAGGCCGTTCTTGCCGACCGAAATGCTGCTCAGCGTACCGAAAGAGATGCCATCGGAATTGGCACTGAAATTGGAGACGCTCGGCGTCGTGCTGCCGGATGACAGCTGGGTCAGGCCATCGGTGCCGCCGCCCGTCGTGCCGAAGCTGAGCGCGATCGAGCTGGCCGCCGCGCCGTTATTCCAGGTGATGCCGAGATTGGTCGAAGAGACCGTGCTCAGCGAGCCATCTGAGTTGAAATCGATTGTATAGGTGCCGCTCGTCACGGTGCCGTCCGACGCCGTGGCCGGCGCGAAATCGGCGGTCCATTCGTTCGCCGTCGCCCCCTTGGTCCAGGTGACGTTGAGCGTGTGCGATTGCCCCAGCGAATCGTACACCGTCATCGAGCTGCTGAAGGTATCGCCGCTCGCGGCATCGGCCGGCAGGTTGGCGGCGAGCGACGTCTTGGTGGTCGCTCCACCATTCGTCAGCGCAACCTTGGTGTTGATCGATTCGAGCCCATTGCCGACCACGTTGCCGCTCGCATCGGTGCGCCAGCCTTCGAGATAATAGCCGTTGTTCTCGAGGTAGCCGGCATTGTCGGTGGTGAACGCGCCGTTGCGGGTGTAGAAGGTCTCGCCTCCGGCCGAAGTCGAGTTGGTCGCGACGAAGAAACCCGAGCCCTGGATTGCGACATCGGTCGCGTTGGTGGTGGCGGCCAGCAGCCCCTGCTGCGTGATATTGGCACGGCCGGAGACCGAGACGCCACCCGAGGAATAGGCTTTCGAGCTGCTTGATGCCGTCACCAGCTGCTCGAACAGGCCGGACGTGGTCTTGTATCCGGTCGTATCGGCGTTGGAGATGTTGTCGCTGATCATGGCGAGCGATGAACTCTGCGCGTTGAGCGCCGAGATCGCCGATGACAGGGCTCCAGAAAGACTCATGATTGTACTCCGAATGATGCCGTCAGGAGGTGACGCCGATAATGTTGCTGGCGCTGACAGGAATGCCGCCGACGGTGAGCGACGGCGTGCTGGTCGAGGTGTCGATGCCGGTTACGGTCCCGGTGATCGTCGTGTAGTTGAGAACCGAGGTGCCAGCGGAGTCAGTCGCCGTCACGGAGATCGTGTACTGGCCGCCGTCGCTGAGCTGATTGCCGCTGGAATCGGTGCCGTCCCAGATGATCGAATTGGCGCCCTTGTTGCCGGTCCCGGTGCCGGTCCAGACCGTGCTTCCGGAGGAATCCTTGATCGATATCGAAACGTTCGATGCCGCCGACGAGAGAGAATAGCCGAAGGTCGCCGAGCCGTTCGACAGAACGGCGGTGTCACTCTTGGCCTCGACGGTGTGGCCGATGTAGTTCACCGAATTCAGCGTCACCAGGCTCGAGAACGAGCCGGCCAGCGAGGTCATGCTGCTGTTGAGCGACTGCTGCGAGGTGTAGTTGGCGTAGGACGTCATCTGGTTGATGAAGTCGGTCACGCTGGTCGCGTTGAGCGGATCTTGGTTCTGCAATTCGCTCACCAGGAGCTGAAGAAAGTCGGTCGAGCTGAGTGTCGTACGCGATGTGTCGCTGGATGATGAGGTCGATGAGGTGGTCGCAGTCGACGAACTCGCGGCAGAAACGGTCATGGCAGAACTCCGGCTCGCGCCGCGAACGGCGGCGGGACACAGCACGACCACGCGGTCGTGGAGGCGTTTGCTGATCAAACGGCCGGAGCGCCGATTCCAGGCGCACAATTAGTCGATCGAATTAGTTGATCCGACGGCAGAATTTGCCGGCGCGCGGTTGCGCAGGGGCGGCAAAAATCGCCTGGTGTGGCCCCCCGCTCTGCATCGGCAGCGCGGCGTCGCGGCGCACTCGGCCGGTGGTCAGGACGAGACCAGCAGAGAGTATGGACGGCGCGACCAGGTCAGATCGGCTGCAACCGTCGCGTCATCTCCGCGCCACGGCTCGCGTCGTCGCACTCGGGCGCCCCCGATTCATGCGCAAACGAGCTCGACAAATTGAGGGGGATGGCAGCGGTGATGGTGTTGCGGTTCCGGCGCCCACGGCCCAACCGGCCGAAGCGCAGTCGCCCAAGCTCGGCCCTGGCGGAGCTCAGCCGGGCTGGTGGGCGTCAGCCGGGGCGGTTGACGCTTCCTCTTGGGTCAGGCGGTTGGCCGCAGCAAGGATACGCGACGTCAAGCCCGCGGGTGCACGAACCGGCGGCGACGACAGCGCCTCACGAACAAGACGTGCCTCGGACAGCAATCGATCGGCCTCGGGAGAGGATGCAAGCAGATCAGCAGCCGATTGACGCTGCTCGGCTGGCCAGCGCGAGATGTCCTCACCCAGCCTACCGATCAGATCCTCGAATTCCCTGACGTCCATCGTCCGCCCAATCCAGCGCTTCCGGCTTGGTCATAAAGCATTCAGCCCGCGAACGAAATTGATATCGGCAATTGTGACGATCGACCGCAACCGGACGCGGGAAACTCCGTATTTTTCGGGAGCCGTCTGCACGCGACGCCGCACTGGATACCGAAACGGGAGACAATGCAGCCCGTTTCTGATCGGTTTCCCAAGATTTCCGCAGTGCGGCAGGTGCCTGATTCGGACAGCGCTACCGACGGTTGGCCGAATCACCGGCTGCTCGCTTTCCCCGGGCTGCCGCATCGACAGCCTCCCACGCCTCCCGCAGCTCCAGCAAACTTTGAGTGATCCGCTGGAAATTCTCGCGCATGTGAGGTCGACCGTAGGCCCGCAGCGCGGCCACGATCAGGGCGTTGTAGGTTCCGAACAGCTGGTCGGCGACCGGCCCGCCGCGCGTTGGATCAAGGTGAAGGCTCAATCCGCGCAGGATGGCGGTCGCCCGGGTCACATGGATGTGCCCCTCCTCGAAGCGGCGGGCCTCCTGCGCCTGCAGCGACTTCTGCAAGCTCAGCATCGCTCCGTTGAGCAGCATGATGACGGCCCGGAGCGGCGGAACGGCCACCGCAGCACCGCGATAGGCCTGACTTGCGAATTGCGCCATCGAATTTTGGGTCATCAGTTACTCGAACTCGCGTTGAGAAGGGCTTTTAGATAAGTGAGCGTGTTGTTGGCGCTCTCGATGGCGGCCTGATATTTGGCGTATTGCGCCGTGAGCTGAGTCTGGAACGTGGCGGCCGAGCTCTTGATGTCATCGACCTTGGCCTGCATCGTCTCGTCCTGCGAGGTCAGATTGTCGATCAGCGTCTGCAGCGATCCCGTGCTGGACGATGCGGTCTTGGCGATCTGGTAGATCTGGGTTGCAAGCCCCTGTGTGGAGGTCACGGTGACCGATTGCGACGTCGAGCCGGTGTAGGTGAAGGCCATCCCGGCATAGATCGTCCCGGAATTGCCCACGATCGTGTTGCCGCTGACCGTGAACAGCGAGCTGTCGCCGCCGACCGACGCGGTCGTGAGCGTCCCCGACGAGTCCACGGTCAGATCCAGGGTGAACGACTGCGGCGACGATCCGGTATTGACTACGCTGAGCTGGCTCGACGAGGTCCTGGTCTGCGCCGACAACAACGTCGTCACGCCGCTCAGATTGGTGCTGAGGATCGTCGACAGCGTGCCCGTATCGAGCTCGAGTTCGTTCTTCTCGTTGAACGACAGGCCCAGGTCCGCCATCGTCAGCCCGCCGACCGAGGTTCCGAGCACGGCCTGGAGCGAATTCATGATGTCGCGCATGGTGCCGTCGCCGAACAGGACGGAGCTCGAGGACGCCGTCCCGTCCGAATTGGTGGTCTGCTGCGCGATGACGGCATCGCGGAATGCGTTGTAGTCGGTGACGAATGTCTGCAATGCCGACGAGATCTGGCTCGTGTCCGTCCCGATGGTGACGGTCAGCGTCGTTCCGGACGGAGTCGCCTGCAGCAGATCGAAGGTGACGCCGCTGAGAACGTCGGTGATGTCGTTGGTGTTGCGCGTCAGGCTGATCCCATCGAGCGTGAATTCCGCCTCCTGCGCCGTCTGCAGCACAGTCGTGAAGGCACCCGAGCTGTCGGTCACGCCAAGCTTGTTGAGCACGTCGTCGCCGGACGAGCTGGCATAGGTGATGTCAGCGGAATCCTGGGTTCCCGTCAGCACCAGCTGATACGACCCGCTCGATACCTGGACGATCGACGCCTCGACATTGATCGTGGAGGTCTGGGCATTGATCGCGTCGACGACATCCTGCAGCGACATGCCGCTGGTGATGGTGACGTCGGCCGTGCTGCCGCCGGATAGGCCGAGCGAGAACGTGCCGGAATAGCCGAGTGCCGCGGTCTGGCTCGACTGCGCCGTGCCCGTCACCTTGTGTGCGGTGGCGATCTGGCCGATCGTCAGCGTGTGGCTGCCGGTCGCAGCACCGTTGCTCACCGACATCGACAGAGCCGATGAGGCGCTGACGTCGCCGGTCGCGCTGATGGTGGCGGCCCGCGTGGCGAAGGCGTTCGTCGCAAGCGAGTTCACCATCGACGTCGCCAGTGACGACAATCCCGAAGACAGCGTCTTCAGCGCAGTCTGCAGCGTCTGGTAGGCCGTGATCTTGGCCTCATTGGCCGTGATCTTGGTCGAGATCTGGGTCGCCTGGGTGAGCTTGGCATTGACCGCGGATTCGATCAGCGCAGTCCAGTCGATCGTGCTCGTCGTGCTCGTTCCCGACGTCGTGAGCGAGCTGCTCGAACTCGTCGATGATGAGGAAGAAGACGACGTCGTGCCGCTCGTGCTCGAGGTTGCGCTGCTCACCGTCATCTATCGTCGTCCTCCGAGGGAAGGGCCGGACCGGCGTGGCGCCGGCCCGGCAGATCACAACTCAGCCCAGCAGCTTCAGGAGGTACTGCGGGATCTGGTTGGCGGCGGCTTCCGCCGACACCGCGGCCTGGGTCTTCACCTGCGCCGACGACAGTTTCGCTTGCTCCGACGCGATGTCGACGTCCTTGATCGCAGAGTTGGCCGATTGCAGGTTCTGCGTCTGCGTGGAGATCGAGTCCGCCGAGAAGTTGAAGCGCGATTCCTGCGCGCCGATGTCGGCGCGGGCCTTCGACACGGTGTCGATCGCGGTGTCGAGAGCGGTCAAGGCTGCGGTCGCGCCGGTCTGGGTGCTGACGTCGAGCGACGAGACGCCGAGCGTGCTCGCGGTGAGATCCGACAGCGTGATGTTGATGGTGTCGGACGCGGACGAGCCGACCAGGACCGAGACGCCCGACGAGAAGGTGCTGGTGCCGTCGAGCAGGCTCTGGCCGCTATAGCGCGTTCCGGTCGCGATCGACGAAATTTCGCTGATCAGCTGCGAGAATTCCGACTGGATGTAGGTGCGGCTGGTTCCGACCGTGGTGCCCGATGCGGACTCTGAGGCCAGCGACTTCATGCGCGCCAGGATGTCGCTGATGTTGGACGCGCCGCCATCCGCTGTCTGCAGGATCGACGTCGCCTGCGCCGCGTTGGTCGCAGCCTGCTGCAGCGTGGTGATGTCCGACGAGATGCGCGTGGAAATGGCGAGACCGGCCGCGTCGTCCGAGGCTGACGTGATGCGCGAACCGCTCGACAGCTTGGCGAGCGAGCTCGTCTCCTGGTTGGAGTTGATGTTCAGGTAACGGACGGCGGAGTTGGCGGCGATGTTGGTGGAAATTGCGGGCACGGTGAGGACTCCTGAGTGATCGGCAAAGCACGCCGCATCGTGGAAGGACTGACGGTGCGGATCGGCCCCGTCTGACCGATCAAACGGAAGCGCCTGCGGGATTCAGGCGGGAATTCTCCTGCGCCGAGAATTTTATGGTTAGCAATCCGTGAAGGCGCCGCGAATGTCGCGCTCGTGACGCCGCAGCATGTCGCGCAGTTGCTGGCGTCCCCGCTTCAACAAGGACTCCACGGCGGCCACTGTCGTGTCCATCACCTCGGCGATCTCACCGTTGCTCATGTTCTCGTGATACGACAGGATCACGGCGATCCGTTGCTGCTCCGGAAGCCGCTGCATCGCCCCCTCCAGGAGGACGCTGAGCTCCGCACGCTCGATGACGCTCACTGCATCCGGCTTGCCGTCCGCAACCTCGGGTACCACGTCGACATTCTCGGTCCGCGGCTTGCGGCGGATGTCGATGCAGCGGTTGCTGACGACGCGATAGAGCCAGGTCGAGAATTTGGCGCGACCGTGCTGCCACCGCCCCCGGTGAGTCCAGACCTTCAACATCGTGTCCTGCACGACGTCCTCGGCGTCGGCGGCATTGCCGACGATGCGCAACGCAATCGCATAGGCGCGATCGATGTGGCGCTCGACGAGAAGACGAAATGCGAGCTCCTCTCCGGTGGCGAGCCGGTCGAGCAGGTCCTTGTCCTCGTCGAAGACCGCGGTCTCGCCTGGCGGCGCGGAGTCGGGAACGGTGCTGGCCGACTCGCTCGACGGCAGCGCCGCGACGTCCGGGGACCCCGGCTCTTTCGAAGATATGCCATCGGCCGGGGCCCAGACGTCCAGCGCGTAGCTCATTTCCGAATCTCCAACCCGCAATGCCGAATGCGGCATTCGCAGACGGCTTCCGATCGTTGAACGCGGCGACCGAAAGAAGCAGGCGAAGATTTTTTGTGACTTTTCAGGTAGTTAGATGGAATGTTTTGCCTAGGGACAGGCAAATTCTGCCGCACGCGGATCGAGCGCCCGACGATCGTTGAGAAAGAGAGGCCGATGTTCGGCATGGCGGGGGATTCATTCCAGAAGACGAATTCAGCAGAAAACGCGAGCTGCAACGCTTACTAACAGCATCCTTGGATGCATACCGCGCACACAAAGTCCGCGGTTGAGCAAGGTTCGGAATTCCTGCGAAACGATCATCTCGCCCGGCAATTTTTTCCGAATCACCTCGACGAAATTATCGCATTTTTCGACTCTGTCAGTTGCCGCGGACGCGATTTTTGAATCGCGTGACGATTTTTTCGACATTGCGCGCCTGATCCATCGCGTTCGTACGTTGTAGTTGCTGATAGCACGATAGATGAAGCGATCGACGCGCTGCGTCGCGCGCCGCCGACGCGCGCGTAGATGGCCATCATGTCTATAGCGTCAACGAATGTTGCTGAATGTTTCGATCTGCATCGAGGCTCCAGAGCGTCACCGCACTCGATATATCCGGTGTGAAGCTCGTGATCCGCACTGCAACTTCGTTTGCGAGACCAATCGCCCGCTTCGGCCTTGATAAGGCGCATCAGATCGAAGTGATTGCGAATACTTCTGCTCGCGCAGCCACGGTGTTTGTCATCTGTTGCGGCTTCGAGCAGCGCGCCCGGCAACATTGTGAAACGAAGTTCACGTTTTCCGTGTCGAAAGCCTGGTCTTACTCGCATCATCGCAAGACACCGACGCAAGCCCATGCGCGATCGACGCGCCTGATTGGCCGACGTGGTCCGTTCTATTGTGCGGGAGGGCCCGGCATGACGCGACAAGATCTGAAGACCAACGACCACGACCCGGTGCAAAGCCTGCGCGCTCACGGCGTCAGGCTCGGTCAGCGGCAAGGTGATCGTCTGCAATGGCTGTCGCGAACATTCGGGCCGGTGGTTCACTGCGATGACCTTCCGCCGCCTGACCGTGGCCGCACTATCGTCCTGATCGACCCGCCAACGGGCGCCGGGGCGGAGCTGCTGTACGGCGCGCTGACCTCGCATGACGCCGTGGTGATCCCCTTCGGCGAAAACCCCGCGTTCGATTTCCTGAAATCCAAGTTGACCGAGTTCGGCACCGTCGGCACCTCAGCCGACGGTCCGCACGAATTATGGTGGGGCGGCCGCGACTGGCCTGCGCCGGACGCAGCACCGGCAGCTGCGATGCGTGTCGTGTCCTGCCATCCAACGACGGTCGGCGACTTGCACGTCTATCATCTCAGACGCTCGTTGCAGCGGCTCGGGCTCCCATTCGACATCGAGGCGATCGATCGCCGTCCCGGCGAACGCCTGAGCGCTGCGGACAAGGCCGACTTCATCGCGCGGATGTGGCAGCGGAATCGCGAACCGCTGTTGTACGTCGAGGCCGACGTGATGTTCCAAGCACCTCCGGACCTTCCTCATCTGGCAGGCTGCGACTTCGCCGTCCATAAGTGGAACGGCTGGGAGATGTCGCCGCGCACCCTCTATTTCGGCCGGTCCAAGGCGGCCGGGACAATGCTGACGACCTGGCGTGAGATCGCCTCTTCATATCCCGATATCTGGGACGGCTATCAGATCGATCAGGCCTGGAGTGCGGTGAGCTCCCAGATCGCCCTCGACACGGTCTGGCTTCCCCGCAGCTACCATGCCGTCGCAGGGGAAGCCGGAGTCCGCAGCGCGAAGATCGTCCACAATCTGAAGCCGACAAAGGCTGATCTTGGTCCCGACCCGGACTTTGCCGAGGTGGCGCGGTCGCCCCGGCGGGCCGGGCGCGTCGGCGCGTTGGAGTCGCTGCTCGTGGTGCGCTCGAAAGTAAAATCCGACAGAGGTGTCACGGTCATCCTGCGCGACGTCGGAAGCAGCAGCGCGCGCGCCGCCGCTGACAGCATCGAGAAGCTGACCAGCGCCTTCGTCGCTGATTGCGGCGGCTTTGGCCGCCTCGAGCTCTCACTGTGCTCGTGGCAGCCGGAGGTTCGCATCGCGCGGGAGGCCGCTTTGCTGGCCGACAACATGGTGCTCGAGATCATCCCCGGCCAGGAGCTGCCGGCCAATTTGTTCGCCGCGACGGCCACCTCGGGAGCTGCGCACCGGCCCGCCACCTTCAACGCCCATCGCCGCTGACGCCAACCAGGACAAATCATGTTCGACACCATCATTCTTCTCACCGGCAGCCGCGACCAGCAACTTGCGCTGTCGGAGCTGCTACGGGCGCACAACCCTGCCCTCGCATTCCGTTTCGCGGTCAGCCTGCAGGACATCGAAGCCATCGAACGCGATGCGCTCGGCAGATCCCGCCTGCTTGCCTTCACGACCGGCGTCATCGTGCCTGCCGACATCCTTCAGGCGCTCGGCCACGGCGCCTACAATTTTCATCCGGCCCCGCCGGATTATCCGGGCTGGGCGCCGGCTCATTTCGCGATGTACGACGGTGCGACACGCTTCGGCGCAACGGCCCATGTGATGGAGACCCGTGTCGACTGCGGCCCGATTGTCGGTGTCGAGACGTTCGACATCCCGCGCGGCGTGGATGTCCGTGGTTTGGAGCAGATGACGTTCGTGCGGCTCGCCTATTTGTTCTGGCGCATGTCGCGCGACCTCGCCTGCGACGCCGGCCCGCTGCCGGCGCTCGGCGTCGGTTGGAGCGGAGCGAAGAGCACCAGACAGATGTACGCCGCCATGTGCGACATGTCCGCCGACATCGATCCGGCCGAAATGGCGCGCCGCATCCGCGCCTTTCACGACGACTTCCGCGGCATTCCACTGACCATCAACCTGCACGGCACACGGTTTCAGCTCATGAGCGCCGCGGGCGCTGTTGGCGAGCCAAGGACGGTTGACGCACCGGCGTTGGCGCTCGCATCGTGACCTAGCGCTTGAGCGGCTTGATCACTGTCTGGTCGAGCCGCGTTTCCCAGCCGTGACGTTCCAGCTCGGGATCGTCATGTTCCTCCTGCGGCCAGCCGACGCAGAGATACGCAATCAGGCTCCAGTCGGACGGCAACGCGAGTTCGCGACAGACAGCCGCTGGGTCCAGGATCGACACCCAGCCGACGCCGAGACCTTCGGCGCGCGCCGCCAGCCAGAACGTCTGGATCGCCGCCACCACCGAGTAGCGGAGCGTTTCCGGCATCGTGGCGCGGCCGAGCCGATGACCGGTGGCAGCGCCCTCGTCGGCGCAGACGGCGAGATGGATCGGCGCCTGCGTCAAGCCTTCCAGTTTGAGGCTCGCATAGAGCGCGCGTCGCTCTCCATCATAACCGGCGAGCGCGGCCTGGTTCGCGCGCTCGAAGTTCTCGATGACCGTCGCGCGGCGTTCGGGGCTCTCGACGAGCACGAACCGCCAGGGCTGGCAGAAACCGACGGATGGCGCATGGGACGCGAGCGCGAGCAACTGTTCGATCAGCTCTGGGGAGACCGGATCCGAGCGGAAACGGCGTACATCGCGACGCCAGCGCACCAGCTCGGCAAAGCGCTGCCTGAAGGTCGCGTCGAACTGCGGAGGACGCCGGCCTTGCTCGCTCATGCGCCCTCGCCGCTCAGGACGTGCAGGAACGATCCCGTCACCGACCCGCGCCGGGCGCCGCGCTCGGCGATGGCGCAGCCCAACGCATCGCGGCACGCGATCAGCGGATCGTCGGCCTCGCTCAGGATGGTCGCATAGTGGAATTCGTGACCGTGAACGACGGCGCCCCTTCGGCCGAGGCTGCAATCGGCCAATAGGGTCGCTTGACGGTAGCCGAGATGCAAGCGGCGTCGTGCGAACGAGGTTTCCAGCGACAGCAGCCCCGCCATCGCATGCCGGACACCGTGGGCATCTTCGAGTCCCGCCCCCAGCGTCATGTAGCCACCGCACTCGCCGTGGATCGGCACGCCGCGCAAGGCCATCGCGCGCAACGCATCGAGGAACGACCGCGCCGAGGCCAACCGTCCCGCATGCAATTCGGGATAGCCGCCTGGCAGCCACACCGCGTCGGCTGCGGGATCGGGAGCCTCGTCGTTCAACGGCGAAAACGGGATGGCCTCCGCGCCCTGAGCGCGCCAGTGCCGCAGGAGATGCGGATAACTGAACGAGAAGGCCGCATCTGCTGCGAGCGCAATGCGCTGTCCGGGCGGTTTGATGCCAAGGCCAGATGTCTGCGCAGCGAGATCGGTAGAGCGGATCGGATTCGCGAGACCCAGCAGCGCCTCGAGATCGACGGCTCCGGAGACGCTTGCCGCGAGACGCTCGAGATGGGCTTCGAGGGCCGTGATCTCCTGGGCCTGGACCAGTCCGAGATGACGTTCGGGAAATGTCAATTGCGCGTCCCGCGCCAGCGCGCCGAGCAGCCTGATTCCGATGGTCGCGAACGCCGGCTCGATGAGCGCCCTATGCCGCTCGCTCGCGACCCGATTGAGGATCACGCCGGCCACGTGAACATCGTCGCGAAAACGCGCGCAGCCGAGCGCGACGGCAGCGGCCGTCTCGGTCTGCCCACTCACATCGAGAACGAGCACGACCGGCCAGCCGGTCAGGGCTGCGAGATCCGCGGCCGAGCCGCTGCCCGCGCGTCCGGGATGCGATGCGCCATCGAACAGGCCCATGACGCCCTCGACGATGGCGATATCGGCGTCGGCGGCAACGTCGCGGACAAGCCCCAGCAGTTGCGGCGCCGACATCGCCCAGCTGTCGAGATTGTAGCTCGTCCGTCTTGCCGCAGCCGTGTGAAAGGCGAGATCGATATAGTCGGGGCCACATTTGAAGGGTTGCACGCGCGTGCCGCGCCGGCTGAGGGCACGCAGCAGTCCGAGCGTCACCGTCGTCTTGCCGGCGCCCGAACGCGGCGCGGCGATGATGATCCCGCTGGGCGCCACCCTGGTCATGGCCGCAACGCCGCCGAGGCATGGCAAAATGTGCTATGCGAGCGGACATGATGGAAACTGCGGATCCGCCGAGCCGACCGCTGAAGCGTGGCTGGACGACCGGCAGCTGCGCCACGGCCGCGGCGCGCGCCGCCTACGAGCTGCTGATCACGGGCAACTGTCCTGCCATGGTCGAGATCGCCCTGCCGGGCGGACGTCGTGTCGGCTTTGCGGTCGCGATGCACGAGGCCGACGGCGCGAAGGCAACCGCCGGCGTCATCAAGGACGCCGGCGACGATCCTGACGTCACGCACGGTGCGCTGGTCAAAGCGACTTTGCGGCGCGGTGCAGACAATTCCGGCGTGACGTTCCGCGCCGGCCCCGGCGTCGGCACAGTGACGCGACCAGGATTGCCGCTGCCGCCGGGAGAACCTGCGATCAATCCGGTGCCGCGCGAGATGATCGCGGCGGCGATCAATGAGGCCGCTGCAGCGCTCGGCGCGGCGCGCGACGTCATCATCGAGATCTCCATTCCTGGCGGCGAGGAGCTCGCCCGGAAGACGCTGAACCCGCGCCTCGGCATCGTTGGCGGCCTGTCGATCCTCGGCACCACGGGAATCGTCGTGCCGTTCAGCTGCGCCGCCTGGATCCACTCCATTTATCGCGGCATCGACGTCGCGCGCGCCGCCGGCCTGCCGCACATCGCCGGCGCGACGGGAAGCACATCGGAGAAGGCCGTGCAGCAGCTCCACGGCCTGCCGGAGACGGCGCTGATCGACATGGGCGATTTCGCCGGCGGCATGCTGAAATATCTGCGCCGGCATCCGGTGGCCCGCATCACCGTGGCCGGCGGCTTCGCCAAGATGACCAAGCTCGGCCAGGGCCTGCTCGACCTGCATTCGCGCGCCGGCGAAGTCGATCTCGGCTGGCTCGCGAACACGTTGCATGACGCCGGCGCGCCGGACGCGTTGGTCACGACCGCACGCACCGCCAACACCGCGTTGCAGGTGCTTCAAGAGGCCGAGCGGCTCGGATTTCCGGCCGGCGAGGTCGTCGCGCACGCCGCCTGGCAGACGGCGCGGCGTGCGCTGGGCGACAACGACGTTGCGCTCGATGTCGCCGTGTTCGACCGCGATGGCCGGCTGGTCGGACAGAGTTACGGGCCGGCTCATTCGCCCCTCCCGCGGAAGCGTCGCTGATAATCGGCATCGTACAGCGCGCTATTGCGAAAATCCTCAGCTGCGAGCGCGCGGCCCACCAGGATCAGCGCGGTCCGCTCCACGGCGGAAGTCGTGATCTGCCCAACGATCGTCGCCAGCGTGCCGGTCAGGATCAACTGATCCGGCCAGCTCGCGCGATAGACGATCGCCACCGGACAGTCGTCGCCGTAGTGCGGCCGCAGCTCCTCGACGACTTTATCGAGAACGTGGATCGAGAGATGGATGGCGAGCGTGGCGCGCGACTGCGCGAACAGCGAGAGCTGTTCCGTCTCCGGCATGGCCGAAGCGCGGCCGGAGGTCCGCGTGAGCACCACCGATTGTGCGAGTCCCGGCAAGGTCAGCTCGCGACCGAGCGCGGCCGCCGCCGCCGCGAACGACGGCACGCCGGGTGTGATCGTGTAGGGTATCCTCAACGCGTCGAGGCGCCGCAGCTGTTCGCCGAGCGCGCTCCAGATCGAGAGATCGCCGGAATGCAGCCGCGCCACATCTTCGCCCGCGAGCGTGGCACGCTCGATCTCGGCCACGATCTCGTCGAGCGACATCGGTGCCGTATCAACGATACGCGCACCGGGCGGACAATGATCGAGCAGCGCCTGAGGAACCAGCGAGCCCGCATAGAGACACACCGGGCAGCGCGCGATCAGGTCGCGACCACGCAAGGTGATCAGGTCGGCGGCACCGGGACCGGCGCCGATGAAGTGCACCGTCATGGCGCAGGCTCCGCATCGGTGACAGCCTCGCCCTCCGCCAGCGCGCAGGTCGCCGCGGCGTTTGCGACGCGCGCGAGGATCAGCCGGGCATTCGCGCCGGCGGCAGCCAGCGCGGCCGTCTCGGCCACGGAAGGTACACCCTTCAAGCGCCTGACGCGATCGCTTCGCGTGATCGCGCGATCGGCGACAGCCGTCATCGCTGCAGAGGCAATTCCGAGCAGCGGACGGCCAAGCCGCTGCGCGGCGCAGATCACGCCAGGCTCGCTGACCTTGTCGGCCGCAGTGGCGAGCACCGCCACGTCCGCGGGTGCGAGGCGCGCAAGCGAGAGCGCATGTGCAATCACCGCCTCGATGTCTGCGACGCTGGCGGCACGGCGGCAGCCAATCCCGAGCGCGATCATGGCTTCGTCACCCGCCACTGCGTGATCGGCATGGCCTGCCGCCAGCCATGCATGCGACCGACCGGTTCGATCCGCGAAACGGCGATGCGGATCAGTTCACCGCCATGCTGGCCGAACAACGCGCTCAGCCGCGTCTCGCCTTCGAGCGACACCACGTTGGCGACGAGGCGGCCGCCGGGTTTCAGCCGCGACCAGACGGCTTCGAACACCCCCGCTTCCGAAATGCCGCCGCCGATGAAGACCGCATCCGGCGACTCAAGATCCGCCAACACCGCCGGCGCGCGCCCCATCACCAGCTTCAGCTCGGGAGCGCCGAGCGCCAGCGCGTTGCGCATCGCCCGGTCGGCCCGGTCCTGCCGCGCCTCGATGCCGATCGCGCACAACGAGCCATGACGCAGCAGCCACTCGATTGCCACCGAACCCGAGCCCAGCCCGACGTCCCACAGCAGTTCGCCTGGACGTGGCGCCAGGGCCGACAACGTCACGGCGCGGACCTCGCGCTTGGTCAGCTGGCCGTCATGCTCGAACAGATCATCGGCAAGACCGGTGGTCAGCGGGATCACGGGCGCATCAACCTCGGCATCAACCTCGATCGCGATCGTGGTCAACGGATGGATATCGGAAAGATCGAACGCGTCCGCCAGCGCGCTGCGCACCCGTTCGTGCGCGCCGCCGATCGCTTCCAGCACCGTCAGGCGCGAGCGTCCCATGCGGCGTGAGGTCAGCAGCGCGGCGAGCCTTGGGGCGGTGGATCCATCCCAGGCCAGCGCCAGAATGCGCGCCCCCGGCGCAAGATGGCGGATGATCCCTTCGAGCGCGCGGCCGTGCAACGTCACCTGCGCCACGTCCTGCAGCGGCCAGCCGAGCCGCGCCGCCGCGAGGCTGAAGGCCGAGGGCTGCGGGACGCATAGCATCTCGGCGGACGCGAAACGCTGCATGAGCTGCTTGCCGACGCCGTAGTTGAAAGGATCGCCGCTTGCGAGAACGACGACGGGCTCTCCCCGTCGCGCCGCGATCTGATCGAACGCGAGCTTCAGCGGGCTGGGCCAGGCCAGCCGTTCCCCCGCAATCAACGACGCCGCAAGCTCGATATGACGGGCGCCGCCGACCACGAGGGCCGCCTGCGCAATGAGACGTCGCGCAGACGTCGAGAGGCCGTCAACGCCGTCCTCGCCGATCCCGACGATGGACAGCCAGCGCTGCGCGTTGCAAGTTGCGGCCGAGTTCACCATGGACGCTTCCCCGCATGCGTATCCTCATTCTCGGCGGGACGACCGAGGCTTCGGAGCTGGCGCGGCTGCTCGCCGGCGACGACCGGTTCACGGCGACACTCTCGCTCGCCGGCCGCACCGCTTCGCCCAAACCGCAGCCGCTGCCGACGCGCATCGGCGGCTTCGGCGGCATCGCCGGACTGGAAGCCTGGCTGCGGGATCATGCGATCGACGCCGTCGTCGATGCAACGCATCCCTACGCCGACCAGATCTCGCGCCATGCCGTCGCAGCCTGTCATGCGCTGTCGGTGCCGCTGGCGTCGATCCGGCGCGCGGCGTGGCAACGCCAGGCCGGCGATCGCTGGATCGAGGTCGACAGTGCCGACGACGCGGCTTCGGCGCTCGGAGCGGATCCGGCGCCTGTGTTTCTCAGTCTTGGTCGCCTGGAGCTCGCAGCCTTCGGGGCAGCCCCGCAGCATCGCTATGTCGCCCGAACCATCGACCCGCCTGGTGACGTCCTGCTGCCACCCGACATTCGCTTCGTCCACGATCGGGGGCCGTTCGACGAGCCGACAGAGGAAGCCTTTCTGATCCAGGAGCGCATCGCCTTCGTGGTGTCGAAGAACTCCGGTGGAGCCGCGACCTATCCGAAGATCGCAGCCGCGCGACGGCTCGCGATTCCGGTGGTGATGATCACCCGCCCCGAGAAGCCGCATGGCGTCGCGCTGGACGGCGCACGAGCCGCGTTGCAGTGGCTGGAGGCGCAGCTCGCTCATGCACCGCCCTCGACTTCACGACGCAGCGTATAGACGAAGGGCGGCTTGCCCCCGCGCGCGATCAGGCGCGTGGCCGTCGAGCCGATCAGCACGAGCGTGCGCATGTCCGCCTTGTCGGGATCCACCTCGCCCAGCGTGGTGATGATCTGTCTGACCTCACCACTGCCCGCAGCCCGCACCAGGATGACGATGGTCGAAGCCGGCTTGATCTGCCGCAGCAGCGCGAACGCCTCACCCAGCTGATGCGGTCGCGCCTTGGAGAGCGGATTGTACAGCGCGATGACGAAATCGGCTGCAGCGGCCGCCTCCAGGCGGCGGCGGATGGTCGTCCAGCTCTTGAGATTGTCAGACAGCGAGATCGCACAGAAGTCGCCACCGAGCGGCGCCCCGACCTCAGCCGCGGCTGCCAGCATGGCCGTGACACCAGGCTCGACGCGGATGTCGAGGTCGCGCCAGGCCGCCGGTCCCGCCTCGACCGCTTCGAACACCGCTGCGGCCATCGCGAAGACGCCGGGATCACCACCCGACACCACCGCGACCTGCTTGCCGTCGCTTGCGAGCCCGAGTGCGTGGCGGGCGCGGTCGAGCTCGACGCGATTGTCGCTGGCGTGCCGGATCTGGCCCGGACTCGTCGTGGTCACTCTGTCGAGATACGGTCCATAACCGATCAGATCGGTCGCGCGAGCGATGGCGACCGAGGCGGCCGGCGTGATCAGTTCGGCTCGCCCTGGGCCGACGCCGACAATGGTCAGCGTGCCCGTCATAGCCGCCGCCCCTGTCCGGGGATCAGGATCATCGAGAAATAGGGGCCGCGCTCCAGCTCCACCTCGGCCAGGGGCGCGACACGCTGCGCTTCCATCGTGCCGCGCTCGACATAGAGCGCACGATCGAGCAAGCCGGCGCTGATGATCGCACGCTTCACCTTGGTGAGGTTGCGCCCGACCTTCATGATGACGGCGGCCTCACAACGCGTCAGCCGGTCATGCAGGACGTCCTCGCCCAGCGTGCCCGGCAAAACGGAGAGGACGTCGTCGCCCCAGGTGATCGGAACATTGGCCTTGGTCCAGCAGCCGGACATGCCGGTGACGCCCGGGACGACCTCGACCGGATGATCGCGCTCGAGCCGCCGCCACATATGCATGAACGAGCCGTAGAAGAACGGGTCGCCTTCGGACAGCAGACCGACCGATCGCCCCGCCGCCAGATGCGCGGTGATGCTGTCCGACGCACGTCGGTAGAAGTCGGCGATCTGGGACTGATAGGACAGGTCGGCAACGGGCAATTCCTCCGTGACCGGATATTCGAGCCGCAGCTCGTGCCGGCCCGATTCCATCAACGGCGCGACGATCCGTCGCGCGTTGCCTTCCATGCCGCGCTTGGCAAAGAACGCCACCACATCGACGGACCGGACCAGGCCGGCGGCGCGCAAGGTCAGATAACGAACGTCGCCCGGACCGACGCCGATGCCGTAGAGCGTGCCCGGATTTGCCGAGCCCGCGATGGTGTCCAGCAGGCTCATTCGACATCACTCGCGATGGCATTCACCGCCGCGACCGCCATGGCGCTGCCGCCCTTCCGACCCTTCACGATCAGATACGGCACACGGCCGTCGGCCGCGAGCGCCTCCTTGGATTCCCGGGCTCCGACGAACCCAACGGCCGTTCCGATCACCGCGGCCGGTCGCGGCGCGCCCTGATCGAGCATGTCGAGCAGATGAAACAACGACGTCGGCGCGTTGCCGATCGCCACCAGCGCGCCGCCGAGATGCGGCCGCCACAGCTCCAGCGCCGCCGCGGATCGGGTCGTCCCGAGCTGCGCGGCGAGCGCCGGCACCTCCGGAGCATCGAGCGTGCAGATGATCTCGTTCCTCGCCGGCAGCCGCGCCCGCGTGATCCCCTGCGCCACCATCTTGGCGTCGCACAGGATTGGCGCGCCACGATCGAGCGCCGCCCGCGCTTCGGCGGCGAAGTGTTCGGACATGGCGATGTCGGAGGTGATCTCGACCATGCCGCAGGCATGGATGATGCGCACGGCGATCTTCTCTTCCAGTCCGTGGAAGCGCGACAGATCGGCCTCGGCGCGGATGGTCGCGAACGAACGGCGATAGATCTCCGCCCCGTCCTTGATGTAGTCGCCCAGCTCAGACATCGGCCTTTTCTTTCGTTTCGAACAGCCCGTCGACGTCGGTCTCAGTGGGATCGAGCATGCCGCAGGATTCGCTCTTCACCGTGCCGTTGCGGACGATGTGATAACCTTCGCCCTCGCCGACCAGCACGACGTCCGCGGCTGCCGAGCGTGCGCAGCCCTTGGCGCAGCCGGAGACGTGCAGCGTGCCGTTGAATCCGGTCCGGGCCATCGCATCCGCGAGCACGCGGGCATGCTGTCGCGTCGCCAGTCCCGTCGACGGACAGCAGCCGACGCCCGAGCAGGCGTCGATGCGCATCAGTGGATCGGTATCGTCGACAACCAGGCCGAGCCGGGCTGCATCCGCCACCAGTTGCTCCGCGGTCACGGCGCCCGCGGCGACATACAGCGCGCGCCATGGAGACAGGCGGACCTCGGCGACATCGTGTGCCGCGAGCATGGCCGCAAGCCGCGCCAGCGTGCCGCTATCGATGCGGCCGAATGGCACGCCGAGACCGACGGCGCAGGTTTGATCCGTCAGGGCAATGATGCCGCAACGTCGTTGCGATTTCGCGGCTGATGGCGTCGCGATGACGTTGGAGAGATCAAGGCCCAGTTCGGCGGCGACGGCGGCGCGCGCGTGCGGCGGCAAATCTGCGGAGCGCCGCGTCGGGCTGTGTTGCAGCACCAGCCGCGCGAGCCGCACAGCCGTCGACGCCGCATCGGCATCGGCTGTCGTTCCCAGCCACACGGACTCAACAGAACCGGCAATGCCGACGGCGATCCGCCTTGCCTGAGTGCCACCACAGGCGACGAGACGAACATCCGCGGCGAGCCCGGTCAGCGGCAGCCTGCCGCCGCCGTCCAGGGCAAAGCCGAACTTGGCCGGCAGCGCATGGAGCGCCTGATCCGAGGCCAGCAGCGTCTCCAGCTCGGCGGCGACGGGGCGCATGTCGACCCATTCGGCCGGGTCGAGTCCCGCCAGCGGGTTGACGACGATGTTGCGGATGGCCTCGAGCTCGGCGCTGTCATCGAGCAGGCCGAGCGATGCCATCAGCTCCCACAGCGGCGCGAGCGTCTCGGACGATACGCCACGAATTTGCAGATTGGCGCGGCGCGTGAGGTCGATCTGGCCGTTGCCGTAGCGCCGAGCGGCCTCGGCAAGCTCACGCAGCGCCGACACCGGCAACGCGCCACCATGCGGCCGGACACGAACGATGAGGCCGTCGCCGCTCGGCATCGGCCGCCGCGCGCCCGGGCACCAGCCCTTGATCTCGACCGAGGCGGTCATGACGCGCTCTCCGCTTGCGTCAGGCGCGCGCGGGCATGCGCAAGCTCATCGGCGACGGCATTCCGGCGTGGCACCCACAGCTGCCGTCGCAGCGCGTCTTCGAATCGCGCCACGATCGCGGCGACGGCCGCGGGATTGCGTGCGGTCATGCCGTCCAGCACGGCCTCGTCGCGCAGCAGCGCGCCATGCGCCAGATCGAACAGGTGCTCGGCAACGGTGTCGGAGGTGGCCGCAAAGGCGTAGAGCGCGTCGACGCCCTGCGCGATCTCGGCGACGCCGCGATAGCCATGCGCGAGCATTCCCGAGATCCAGCGCGGATTGATGAGACGGCCGCGCACCACGCGGGCAATCTCCTCGCTGAAGCTCCGCGCCGCCGGCGCCTCCGGACGGCTGGTGTCGAGATGCAGCAGTACGGGCGACGCGCCGAGCGACGCTGCAGCGGCTGCGAAGCCTCCGGCGAAATCGGCCACCTCCTCGCCATCGAGGAGGTCGCGCTCACGATCGTCCTGCGGATGCACGAGGGCATCGGCGCTGCGGACACGGGCGCGGAACGTGTCGGAGGCCGACACGCCGTCATGCGCTCCGCCGAAACTGTAAGCGGTGCTCTCAAGATACGCTTCGCCGAGCTGCGACCGGCTCGTCCAGTCCATCCCGAGCGCGAGGTCGGCGGCAACGGCGCCGTAGCTGCCGGGCGCGCCGCCGAACACGCGCGCCAGGCTCTCGCCGCGCCGCCGTGCCGCGGCCAGCGGATTGTCGGCATCGTCCTCGTCGAGTGACGCCACCTTCTGCACGGCGAGATCAAACAGCGCGATCTGCGCTTCGAACAGGTCGCGAAACAGCCCCGAGATCCGCAGCGTCGCATCGATGCGCGGGCGGTCGAGCATCGCCAACGGCAGTACGTCGACGCCGGTGACACGATTGGAGTTGAGGTCCCAGCGCGGCCGCACGCCCAGATAAGCCAAGGCCTGGGCCAGATCGTCACCGCCCGTGCGCAGCGATGCGGACGCCCAGAGATCGAGCATGAGCGCGCGCGGGTAGTCACCATGATCCTGCAAATAGCGCCGGATCACCTCGTCAGCCGCGCGTACGCCGACCACAGCGGCGGTCCGGGTCGGGATCGCACGCGGGTCGATCGCGGTGAGATTACGCCCCGTGGGCAACACGTCGAGCCGGCCGCGGCTCGGCGCGCCGGCGGGACCGGCAGCGACGCGGCGACCGTCGAGCGCCGCGAGCAACGCGCTGCGTTCGGCTGCAGCGCTCGCGGCGATCCGTGCGGCGATGTCGGCGCGATCGACCGTCGCGGCCGCCGGCCCCATGGCCGCCGTGATCGCATCCGCAAGCAGGCCGGTCGCCGCCGTGTCGGGCGCTTCCCCGAACACATGCAGGCGGTCGCGCACCGCGAGCTCCTTGATGTCACAGAGCTGCGCATCGAGCTGTGCGATCGCCTCGCGTCCGGTCATCGCACGGTCGAGCCCGCAATCGGCGGCCAAGCCACCCTGCCAGGCCCGCGCGACGATCTCCTCCTCGAGCAGCTTCAGCCGGCGCTTGTCGAGGCCATCCGCCTCGGCATATTCCTCGACCAGCCCCTCCAGCTCCAGCAAGGGTCCGTGCAGACCGGCCTGCGACAGCGGCGGCGTCAGATGCCCGAGCGTCAGGGCCGACAATCGCCGCTTGGCCTGCATCGCTTCGCCGGGATTGTTGACGATGAAGGGATAGATCACCGGCAGCGGGCCCAGCACGGCCTCCGGCCAGCACGCATTTGAGAGCGCCAGTGCCTTGCCAGGCAGCCATTCCAGCGTGCCATGCGCACCGAGATGAATCAGCGCATCGATCCGCTCGGCCTCACGCAGATGCGCATAGAGCGCGACATAGGCGTGCCGCGGAGGCACGCTCGTGTCATGGTACCCAGACTTGCGATCGGCGCGATTGCCACGATCCGGCTGTAGCAGGATCGAGAGTTTTCCCGCACGCAGCACCGGAAAACGGAAGGTGCCATCTCGAACCGCCGGGTCGGCTTCCGCCTCTCCCCAATTGTCATGCGAGGCACGCTGCAGCTCATCCGGCAACAGCGCCAGAGCACACCGATAGGCCGCGAGCGGCACCACGAGCTCATCTGCCTCGTCCCGCAGCAGCGCGTCGACATCTTCGGCGGTCGGCGCTGCGCGGTCGATATCGTACCCCGCCTCCGCCAACAGCCGCGCAATGGCGGCTGCGCTTTCGCTGGTGTCGAGACCGACAGCGTAGCCGCGGCGCCCGCCGCGCGCCGGATAATCGGAAAGCATCAGCGCCACGCGCCGCTCGCTTGCCGGCAGCGCCCGCAGCCGCGCCCATCGCGCCGCGAGCCGGGCGACGTAAGCAATGCGGTCGTGTTGCGGTACATAACGCATCGTGCCGAACTGCAGACGCTCATCCGCCGGCATTTCACCCTTGAACGCAATCGGGCGCGCCAACAGCCGGCCGTCGAGCTCCGGCAGAACGACATTCATGGCCAGATCCGTCGGCGACAGTCCGCGCGCCGACGAGGCCCAGGCCTCTTCGGTGCTCTGCGCCTGGATGATCTGCAAGACCGGCGCGTCCGCGAGGTCGAGCACCGTAGTGCCGTCGTCGCGCAGCGCCGAGAACGCGGTGGCGTTCAAAATGATCGCAGGACGCCGGCGCTGGACGAGTCGCGCCAGTGCATCCCCGATATTGGGATCCTTCAGGCTGGTCACCGCGACCGCGACCGCCGCCAGCCCTTCACCTTCGAGCGCCCGCATCAGCTCCGCGATCCCTGCCGTATCCGCGGCGAGCAGGCCCGCACGGTAGAACACGATCAACGCGGTGGGCCGCGCATCATCGTGGCCGCAGAGATCATCGATGCCGACGGCTCCGCGATCGGGCATGAAGCCGACGATCGAACCGATCGCGACCGGCTCCGCAAAATGCGCGTCGCGCCCGAGCAGCGTCGCGAGATAGCGCAGGGCCTCGCGCGCATTGCCGACGCCGCCCTCGTGCAGATAGCCGTAGAGACGCGAGGTCGCGTCCTGCGGCAGGGTCGAGAGCGCATCGAGCCTCTCGTCGGCGCGATCATCACCCGGCAGTGCCGCGAACAGGATGTGGCGGCTGCGGCAGACCGATGCGATGCGCTCCAGCCCGTAGCGCCAATAGTCGAGCCCGCCGAGACAGCGCACGACGACGGCGCGCGCGCCCAGCACGACGCGGTCGACATAGAGATCGACCGACATCGGATGCTTCAGCCGTTTCAGGCTCGCGAGGCGCAGGCTCGGCAGCTCATCCGACGACGCGGTCCAGGCCTCGGCCAATGCCGACAAGTCGCTATCCGAGAACGACAGCACGACGATTTCGGCCGGCGACTGTGCAAGATCCACGGCCTGTTCGAGGTCGTCGAGATCCGCGCCCGTTGTCGCCAGCAGGTGCATCGGTCCCGCCTATCCTGTGATCAGGCTCTGGATGGCGGCGGCATCGAGGCCGCGCTCGCCGATGATCACCAGCCGCCCCTGCCGCGATTCGCCGGATCGCCACGGGCGCTCGAACTGATGCTGGATGCGGTTGCCGACGGCCTGCACCAGGAGGCGCAGCGGCTTGCCGGCGACTTCCACGAACCCCTTCACGCGCAATACGTCATGCGCGTCGACGGCGGCCGCGATGCGGTCGACGAGCGCATCGGGCGAAGCCTGCGCCGGAACGTCGAGCACGAAACTCTCGAAATCGTCGTGGTCGTGCTCGGCCTCGTTGTCGTGATGTGACGGTCGGGCCGCGAGATCGTCCTCCGCTGCGGCACCGAGCCCGAGCAGAATTGAAGCCGACAGCCTGCCGTGCTCCGTCGCGATCACCTTGACGGCACGCTGCACCTTCGCCGTGATCTCGGCCGCGACATCCTTGCGCTGCTCCTCGCTCATCAGGTCGCTCTTGTTCATCACAACGAGATCGGCGCACAGCAGCTGGTCCTCGTAGACCTCCTCCAGCGGGTTGTCGTGATCGAGTGAAGCATCACTGGCGCGCTGCGCGGCGAGCGCTTCGGGATCGTCGGCGAAGCGTCCCGCGACCACCGCCGGGCCGTCGACGACCGCCACCACACCGTCGACGGTGACGCGCGTCGCGATCTCCGGCCAGTTGAAGGCCTGCACCAGCGGCTTCGGCAGCGCGAGCCCCGAGGTCTCGATCACGATATGCTCGGGCGGCTCCTTCTGATCCAGCAGGCTCCTGAGCGCGGGCACGAAATCATCGGCAACGGTGCAGCACAGACAGCCGTTCGACAGCTCGACGATGCGATCCTCCGGACAGTCCGGCACGCCGCAGCCTTTCAGGATGTCGCCGTCGATGCCGACATCGCCGAACTCGTTGACGATGATGGCGAGCCGGCGACCGTTCGCGGTCTCGATCAGGTTGCGCACCAGCGTGGTCTTGCCGGCGCCGAGGAAACCGGTGACGATGGTGCAAGGCGTCTTGGCGAACGACTTCGTCATGGCGATACGATCTCTCGTTTCAGCGTGGTGCTGACAGCGCGGGAACGCGCGCAACGGTGTTCTTGCGGATGTATTCGGGACGCTCGCGCCAGGCCGGCAGGCCGGCGTCATGGCGCTGATGCAGCTGCGCGAATGTCAGCACATCCTGAACATGCAGATCCGGATCGAGCGCGCCGAGCACGTAGGTCCATTTGCCCGGCGCCGTCACTGCAACCGTGCACGCACGATTGCAGTTCGACAGGCACTCGACGCCGACCACGGTGACACCGGCGCGCTGCGCGGTCGGCAACGTCTCGATCGCGGCGAGCAGACGGGCTCCGGCCCGCGGCTGATCAGGCGGCGTAGGTTCCGTCGCCTGCGAACGGCAGGTGACGCAGACGAACAGCGTCGTCTCACCAGTCTCCGATGCGGTCATCAATCAGCCGATCACGCCGGCCGCCGTCGCCGCGGCGACCCCTCCCACCAGCACGATGGCAGCGCCCGCGAGCCGCAGCGCCAGCGGTGCGGCCGCTTTGGCCTTCGCCGACAGCAGCCTGGTGCCGAGGAACGCGCCGGCGGCGATGAGGGTCTGGATCACGAGCAGACCGACGAGATAGGCCCCGAGCGGGGTGTTCTCGGCCCCAACGATCGATTCACCCAGCGCATATCCATGGACGAGGCCGGTCACGGCGAACAGGCCGGCGACGGGCAGCACGCCGAAACCGCCACGCATCACCACCACCAGACCGACCACGACGGTGGTCAGGCCGACCAGCAGCTCGGCAGCCGGGATGTTGGCCTTGGCCACATGAAGGCCGACGCCCGCGATCATCGCTGTGGTGAAGGCGAGCACCGGCGCGAAGCCGCGGCCCAGAAGCGCTGCAACGATGCCCGCACCGACGATGGCGGCCAGATGGTCGATTCCGATCACAGGATGGCCGAGGCCGGACAGCAGGCCCTGCGCAAACGTCTGCGGCAGCTTGCCATCCATCATGTGATGCGCGAAGGCGGGATCGGCGGCGAGCAGCACCAGGCTCGCGGCTGCAAAGGTCGTGGTACGGGTCAACTTCATGGCCGTCTCCGTCGCTTGCCGGCTCCCCCAGAGGACCGGACGATGCGCTGCATCCGACGGCATCCCGCCCATCCCGGCGGGATCAGAACCAGCATCGCGACTCCCCGCGCGACGGGTCGGCCAACAGCAATGTCGACGGCAGGTCTCCTGGCTCTCGGGTCACCGCATGAAGCCACCTTCCCGGTTTCCCAGTGGTGTCTTGGCCTCACACTCGCCGATTACAGTTGCGGGGGCAGCCACGGCCTTGGGTCAAGAACCCGCACCGTGTTCCCTAAATCTCTCCTTTCGGAGAACCGTCATCTGTTAGATACGGGTCGCGCCAAAGCCCGTCAATCGGAATCGTCCCCCATGGTCCCCGCCCGCCCGCATCCCGCCCTGCCGCGCCTCACCCTGGTGCTCGGCGGCGCGCGTTCCGGCAAGAGCCGTCATGCCGAGGCGCTCGTGACCGCCCTTCCCGCACCTTGGACCTATGTTGCGACCGCGCAGGCGTTCGACGATGAGATGAAGGACCGAATCGCGCAGCACAAAGCGCGCCGCACCGAGGGATGGCAGACGTTGGAGACCACGCATGATCTTGCAGGCCTGGTCCGTGCACGGGCAAATTCGAGCGCGCCGATGCTGATCGATTGCCTGACGCTGTGGCTCAGCAATGTGATGCTCGCCGACATGAACGTTCCGGCACGATGCGCCGAGCTGATCGAGGCGTTCAGGGACGCGCCTGGCCCCGTCGTGGCCGTGTCCAATGAGGTCGGACTGGGTATCGTGCCGGACAACGCGCTCGCGCGCGCCTTTCGCGATGCCCAGGGGCGACTGAACCAGGACGTCGCGGCCGTGGCCGATCGCGTGATCCTGATGGCGGCGGGACTGCCGCTGACGTTGAAGTGACCAGGAGAAAATGTCGATGACCGGAAGCGCCGACGATTCACGCCACAAAGCGAAGATGGAGAACCGCAAGGCGGTGCAGGATGCTGAGGTCGCCTCCAAGACCGTCGAGAAGGGCCTGCTGATCGTTCACACCGGCAAGGGCAAGGGCAAATCGACGGCGGCCTGGGGCCTGATGCTGCGCGCACTCGGCCGCGGTTTTCGCATCGGCGTCGTGCAGTTCGGCAAGGGCGCGTGGGAAACCGGCGAGCGCAAGGCGATCGAGCGGTTCGGCGACCAGGTGTCGTGGCACACGCTCGGCGAAGGCTTTACGTGGGAGACGCAAGATCGCGCGCGCGACGTCGCCGCGGCCGAGCGCGCCTGGGCAAAGGCAAAGGAGCTGATGGCGGATCCGTCGATCCGGCTGCTCGTTCTCGATGAGCTCAACATCGCGCTCCGCTACGATCACCTTGATATCGCAGACGTCGTCGCCACGCTGGCAGGGCGCCGTCCCGATCTGCACGTCGTCGTCACCGGGCGCAACGCCAAGCCGGAGCTGATCGAGGCCGCCGACCTCGTCACCGAGATGAACCTCGTGAAGCATCACTTCACAGCCGGCGTGAAGGCGCAGGAAGGCATCGAGTACTAGGCTCATGAGCGCGCGCGCCATCATGTTCCAGGGCACCGGCTCCGACGTCGGCAAATCGCTGATCGTCGCGGGGCTCGCGCGCGCGCTGACATTGCGCGGCCTCAAGGTGGCGCCGTTCAAGCCACAGAACATGTCGAACAATGCCGCCGTCACCGCTGATGGCGGCGAGATCGGACGCGCGCAAGCGCTGCAGGCGCGCGCGGCGCGGCGGCCGATGACCGTGCACATGAATCCGGTGTTGCTGAAGCCGCAGAGCGAGATCGGGTCGCAGGTCGTGGTGCAGGGCCGCGTGGTCGGCAACGCCAAGGCGTCCGCCTATCAGGCGATGAAGCCGCAACTGATGGCGGCCGTGCTGGACAGCTTCCATCACCTCGCAGCGGATGCCGACATCGTGCTGGTCGAAGGCGCGGGCTCCGCCTCCGAGATCAACCTGCGCGCGGGCGACATCGCCAACATGGGTTTTGCGCAAGCCACGCAGATTCCGGTGGTGCTGATCGGCGATATCGATCGGGGCGGCGTGATTGCGAGCCTGGTCGGCACCAGGACGGTGATCGCGCCCGACGATGCCGCGCGCGTGGCGGGTTTCCTCGTCAACAAGTTCCGCGGCGACCCCGCCTTGTTTGCATCAGGCATGAACGAGATCGCGCAGCGGACGGGGTGGACGTCGCTCGGGCTCATTCCGTATTTCTCGGATGCGTGCCGTCTGCCTGCGGAGGATGTGCTCGGCCTCGCTGAACGCGGATCGTCCGGAGGACACCGACCGAAGGTCGTCATCCTCGCCTACCCGCGCATCTCCAATTTCGACGAGTTCGATCCGTTACGGCTGGAAGATGGAATCGATCTGCAGTTTTTGCGGCCTGGCACGCCGATCCCCGGCGACGCATCGATGGTGATCCTGCCGGGCTCGAAGGCCACGATTGCCGATCTCGCCGCCTTGCGTGAAGTCGGCTGGGACATCGATCTTGTCGCGCATCTGCGCCGCGGCGGCCGCGTGCTCGGCATCTGCGGCGGCTATCAGATGCTGGGGCGTGTGATCAGCGATCCCGATGGGCACGAGGGCACGCCCGAGTCCGTCGCGGGACTTGGCCTGCTCGACGTCGAAACGACATTGACCGATGACAAGGCGTTGCGCGAGGTCCAGGGCACGCTGACGCACGATAAGCTCTCGTTCCGCGGCTACGAGATGCACATCGGCCACACGGAGGGACGGGCGACACAGCGCCCCTTCCTCACCTTCTCCGATGGCAGGCGCGATGGCGCCGTCGCAAGAAATGGCCTGGTTACTGGCTGCTATGTGCATGGCCTGTTCGCCGATGATGGCCTGCGCGCCCATTGGCTGCGCGGCCTCGGCGCGACGACGAGCGGCTTAGCCTATGAGACCGATGTGGACACGACGTTGGATGCACTCGCGGCGCATCTCGAGCGCTACGTTGACGTGGACCGAATCCTCGCATTGGCGAGCAAGCCCGCGCCGCCCGTGGCGGCTACAGGATCCTGACCAGGACGAGTCCTGCGACGACCAGGGCCTGAACCAGACAGGCCAGCCGATACAGCCGCAAGGCCTGCCGGATGTCGGACGCGTCGAGATCGGCGTGCCCATCGCCCATCCAGGCATCGGTGACGAGATGACCGTGATAGACGCGCGGCCCCGCCAGGCGCAGTCCGAGCGCACCAGCCATCGCCGCTTCCGGCCAGCCGGCATTGGGCGAACGATGCTTCGACGCATCACGTGCAACGGCTCGCACCGCGGCCGAAGCCGAGGCGCTCGGGATGCAGGCCGCAGCGGCTGCGATCCACAGCGCGGACAGGCGCGAGGCCGGCAAGTTGACGAGATCGTCGAGCCGCGCCGCCGCCCAGCCGAACGCGCGGTGCCGGTCCGAGAGATGGCCGATCATGCTGTCCGCGGTGTTGAGAGCCTTGTAGATCAGGATACCTGGAAGACCACCGACGACGAGCCAGAACACGGGTGCGACGACGCCATCGGAGAAGTTTTCTGCCAGGCTCTCGATCGCGGCCCGCGCAACGCCTGCTTCATCCAGCCGATCGGGATCGCGGCCGACGATCATCGAGACCGCTCGGCGGCCGCCCTCGAGCCCCTCCTGCTCCAGTCCCTCTGCAACCGCGGCGACATGCGTGTCGAGACTGCGCTGGGCCAGCAGGCTGCTTGCCGCCACACCAAGGATGATCGTTGCGACCGGCTCGCCCACGACCGCCTGCATCACCCACGCTGCGGCGAGGCCGATGGTCATCCCCCCCGCGACGAGCAGGCACACGAGCGCAATGCCGCGCGCACGTCGTGCGGCAAAGCCGTCTGCCCCGTTCCAGCGGCGGTCCGCCCATGCTATCAGCGCACCCATCCACATCACGGGATGGCCGATCCGCCGCACCAGGACCTGGGGATAACCGACCGCCGCCTCGACGAGCAGCGCCGTGAGCGCGAGAGAGACGAACATCGATCTCCGCTGAAGGACAGACATGGACGACAGAGCGACTAGCACGGGCGCGGACCAGCCGGAAGCGATCCTTCACGGCGGCGATCTCGCTGCGATCAGCCGTCGCTACCCGGATGCGCCGCGGCCGTGGATCGATCTGTCGACCGGCATCAATCCCATAGCCTACCCGGTGCCGACCATTCCGCCCGCAAGTTGGGCGCGCTTGCCGGCCCAAGCCGAAGACGACGCGCTGTGCGCAGCGGCTGCTGCGCGCTATGGCGTGGCGGGGCCCGAAATGATCGTTGCCGCGCCCGGCACGCAGGCGCTGTTGCAGATCCTGCCGCGGCTGCGCCCACGCTCGAGGGTTGCCGTGCTCGCCCCGACCTACGAGGAGCATGCGCTGTGCTGGCGCCGCTGTGGGCATCGCGTCGGTCTGGTCGATGATGTCGATGCGCTCGCCGATGCCGATGTTGCCGTCGTCGTGAATCCCAACAATCCCACCGGCCGCCTGCTGCCCCGCGATGTGCTGGTCGGATTGGCCGCGACCTTGCGCCGGCGCGACGGCCTGCTGATCGTCGACGAAGCATTCGTCGATCTTTGTCCCGCCGACGCCAGCCTCGCAGCCGACCTGCCGCCGGCGACGATCGTGCTGCGCTCGTTCGGCAAGACCTACGGCCTTGCCGGCGTCCGCCTCGGTTTCGCGATCGGCTCCGCTGACGTCGTCCGCCGACTCCGCGACGAGCTCGGGCCTTGGGCCGTATCCGGACCTGCGCTCGCGATCGGAACGACGGCCTTGGCCGACGCTGCTTGGCTGGAGCAGACACGCGCGCGGCTGGCGAACGACTGTCAGCGCATCGACGATCTTCTGAGCAAGGCCGGCTGCGCGGTCATCGGCGGCACGCCGCTGTTCAGGCTGATCACATCGCCGAACGCGCCTGACATCGCCGAGCGGCTCGCCCGGCACGGCATCCACGTCCGGCGCTTTCCGGCTCAGCCGAGCTGGCTGCGCTTCGGCCTGCCGGGCAATGCGTCCGAGTGGCACCGGCTGGCGCCGGCGCTCGGCGATGCCTTCTAACCGAGCACGCAGGCGGCAAGCAGCAGCGTTTCCGTGACCTCGATGCTGGCGCCATGGCAATCGCCGGTGATGCCGCCGAGCCGCCATTGCCAATAGAACGCGATTCCCGGAACGAGAACGATCGCGATCAGCGTCGGCACCGCGCCGGCCAGCGCGCCGATCGCGAGTGCGCCGCCCCAGGCGACGATGACGTTCCAGCCGACGCTGTTCGAGATGCTCGCCCCCAGCCCCGGCTTCAACGACAGCAGGGTCTTATTGCAGATCAAAGTCCCCCAGCGTGCCCAGGCCGGGATCAGCACCAGCGCCCAGGCCGTCGGGCCCGTCGCCAGCTCGGCGATCAGCACCAGCTTGGCGGCGATCTGCAAGCTGATCGCGACGACGGCAAAGCTGCCGGCATGGGGATCGCCCAGCACGGCGATGAAGCGTTCCGGCTTGCCATGCGAGGCGCCGAACGCGTCGGCGACGTCGCCGAGCCCATCGAGATGCAGCGCGCCGGTGATCCCGATCCAGGCGACCAGCACGGTCAGCGCGACGATCCACGGATCGGCATCATGAAAAAGGCGGGCGACCAGCGCCAGACAGGCGCCAATCACCAGTCCGGCTGCCGGAAACCAGACCGACGCCCGCGCCAGATCGTCCGGTCGTAACTCAGCGACCCGCGGTGTCGGCAGCCGTGTCAGGAATTGCAATGCGATCCAGAATTCACGAAGCATCATGGCTGGATGATCTCGACGATTTCGCCCCAAGGTACACCATCATCGCCCTGCCCGGCTTCGAGCGTGATCCGCGTACCAGGGCGAATGCGTAAGCTCCACAGCTGGTGCAGCGGCCAGCCGAGCAGATGCGAGAGCGCTGCGCGTATGGCGCCGCCATGGGTCACCACGAGAACCGGCGCAGGCTCGGGCCGGACAAGGATATGATGTGTTGCGCGCGCCACTCGCGCCTGCAAATCGGACCAGCTCTCACCGCCCGGCGCCCGGACCTCAGCATCGGCATGGAAGGTGTCGAGCAAGGCTTCGCCTCCGGGCTCCGCGGCGATGTCGCGATGCGTCCGCCCGTCCCAGCGTCCGAAATCGAGCTCGCTCCAATCCGCATCGATGTCCAGCGCACAGTTGGTCTGCCGGGCATAATCCTCCGCTGCCGCACGTGCGCGCGCCAAC
The DNA here is from genome assembly GCF_032489615.1 of Bradyrhizobium sp. SZCCHNR1051. Taxonomy (NCBI): domain Bacteria; kingdom Pseudomonadati; phylum Pseudomonadota; class Alphaproteobacteria; order Hyphomicrobiales; family Nitrobacteraceae; genus Bradyrhizobium; species Bradyrhizobium sp. SZCCHNR1051. Next base: position 48,566 of record NZ_JAUEYJ010000008.1, read on the forward strand.
GGCGAGCTGACGACGCTGTGCCAGATCAGGCTCCGCGTCTGCCGCCGGAATTGATCCCAGCCGAGGTCGCTGAGCGGCGGGTCGGTACGGCCGTCGAGATAGCCGTCCCGTCCTGTCGTCCCGTGCCGCAGCAGATCGATCCGCATCAGGACTTGGCTCCCGAGACGGCGGCCTCCGCAAAGGTGGCCATGCCCCCGTGGAGCGCGCAGGCCAACCGAATGATCGGCAGCGCAGTGGCGGCGCCCGAGGCCTCGCCAAGCCGCAGATCGAGGTCGATCAGCGGACGGGCACCGAGCGCGTCGAGCACGATGGCGTGGCCGCGCTCGGCCGAGCGATGCGAGAACAGCAGCCACGGACGGCAGGAGGGATTGAGGCGGACGGCGACCAGCGCCGCGACAGAGACGATGAAGCCGTCGACCAGCACCGGCCAGCGCCGCTGCGCGGCGGCGACGATCGCGCCGGCCATCGCAATGATCTCGAAGCCGCCGACTGCAGCCAGGACATCCGCGACGGCCGCTCCCGCCGTGAGCCCGTGTCGCCCCAACGCATCGGCAATCACCGCAGCCTTTCTGGCCCGTCCGTCGGCGTCGAGCCCGGTGCCGCTGCCGACGATGTCCGCGGGCGCGCATGACAGCAGCGCGGCGGCAATCGCTGCCGCCGATGTCGTGTTGCCGATCCCCATCTCGCCGAAGATCACGAGTTGCGGCGCGTGATCGGCCTGCCGCACCACCGCGCGCCGTCCGGCTTCGGCCGCAAACGCGACCTCCTCCAGCGTCAGCGCCGCCTCGGTGCTGAAGTCGCGCGTGCCGCGCCGCGGCTTGTCGACGATCACGCCGGGCACCGGCTCGCTCGCCAGCGTGCCGACGTCGACCACCTCCAGCGGACAGCCGAGGTTGCGCGCCAGCACCGAGATCGCTGCGCCACCGGCCGCGAAGTTGTGCAGCATCTGCACCGTCACTTCCGGCGGATACGCCGACACGCCCCGCGCCGCGATGCCATGGTCCCCCGCGAACAGCACCACCGGGACCCGATCGGCCCCCGGCCGCTCCAACGCCTGCAGCGCCGCCAGCTCGACCGCCACCTGCTCCAATCGCCCAAGGGCGCCAATCGGCTTGGTCAACTGGGCCTGGCGTTCCAGCGCCGCCTGCCGATGGAGCTCGGACGGCGCCACACAATCAAGGCTGATCCATTCGGGAAGCACCACGGATCCTTTCAGCGTCACTCGGGTTCGGGACGATTGCCACTGCGAGGCGGCCGAGACAAGCTCCGTGAGACGCCCTATTGTCATCGAAGCGTCATCGAACGTGACGACAGGTGGCTGCCCACCCAGCCCGAAAGACTGTCATGGAATACTTCCGCCGCTTCACCTTCCTGTTCGCCGCGCCCGTGTTCGAGACCGACGACCTTGCGGGGCTCCGCTTCAACCAGATCATCGAGGAGATCCAGCGCTCGGGCTTCGAGGTGGTGCGCGCCCGCAAGCTGGAGGACGCCGAGATCGCGGTGCAGACGGATGCCGCGATCGGCTGCATGGTCGTCGATTGGGGCAAGAAGGGCCTGGAAGGCAAGACGGCGTCGCTGATCAACCTGATGCGCCGTCGCGGACTGGACTTCCCGATCATCCTCCTGATCCGCCGCAAGCGGTTCGAGGATCTGCCGGTCGAGGTGCTCGACTTCATCGACGGATACGTCTTCCTGTCGGAGGAGACTCCAGCCTTCATCGCCAAGAACCTGGTCAGCCGGCTGAAGCAATATGCCGAGACACTGAAGACGCCATTCTTCGGCGCGCTGGTCGACTATGCCGAGGAAGGCAACCAGCTCTGGACCTGCCCCGGGCACAATGGCGGCGTGTTCTATAGCCGCAGCCCGATCGGCCGGGTCTTCGTCGAGCATCTCGGCGAGGCCGTGTTCCGCGACGATCTCGACAATTCCGTGCTCGATCTCGGCGATCTCCTGACCCATGAGGGGCCGGCGCTGCGCGCGCAGAAGGAAGCCGCGCAGATCTTCGGCGCCGAGAAGACCTATTTCGTCCTCAACGGTACCTCGACCTCCAACAAGGTCGTGCTCGGGGCCCTGGTCACCGACGGCGACCTCGTGCTGTTCGATCGCAACAACCACAAGGCCGCTCATCACGGCGCGCTGCTGATTTCGGGCGGCGTCCCGATCTACGTCCCAACGGTTCGCAACCCCTGGGGCCTGATCGGCCCGATGCGCTGGGATCTGCTGGACGAAGAGCATCTGCGACAGCAGATCCGCGACAACCCGCTGGTCAAGGACCCCGACGCCTGGCGCAAGGAGCGGCCGTTCCGCGTCGCGGTGGTCGAGCAGTGCACCTATGACGGCACGATCCACAGCGCCGAGATGATCCTGAAGCGGATCGGGCACCTCTGCGACTACATCATGTTCGACGAGGCCTGGGCGGGCTTCATGAAATTCCACCCGCTCTACACTGGCCGCTTCGCCATGGGCCTCGGCGATCTCGGACCCGACGCCCCCGGCATCATCGCCACGCAATCGACCCACAAGCAGCTCGCGAGCTTCTCCCAGGCCTCGCAGATCCACGTCAAGGACCGCCACATCAAGGGCCAGCGGCGGCGGGTCGAGCATCGCCGCTTCAACGAAAGCTTCATGCAGCACGCCTCGACCTCGCCGTTCTACCCGCTATTCGCCTCGCTGGACGTCGGCGCGCAGATGATGAAGGGCCGCTCCGGCGAGGTGCTGTGGGACGACACGATCCGGCTCGGAATCGAATTGCGCAAGAAGATCAGGGCGATGCGCCGGGAATTCGAGGAGAAGGAGAAGGATCCGGCGCGGCGCTGGTTCTTCGAGCCATTCGTTCCGGATCGCGTATCGATCCCCGATGCGGCCAATCCCGGGGCTAGCCATGACGTGGCCTGGGAGGCGATCTCGACCGACCAGCTCGCGACCGATACTGCGCTGTGGCAGCTCACGCCGGGCGCGGCATGGCACGGCTTTCCGGATCTCGCCCCCGGCTTCGCGATGACCGATCCGAACAAGCTGACCCTGCTGACCCCGGGCTTCGATCGCGCCACCGGCGGCTATGCCGATCACGGCATCCCGGCTCCGATCGTCGCGCAATATCTGCGCGAGAACCGCATCGTGGCGGAGAAGAACGATCTCAACTCGCTACTGTTCCTGCTGACGCCGGGGGTCGAGGCGAGCAAGGCGGGAACCCTGATCAGTGGCCTGGTCGCCTTCAAGCGGCTCCACGATGACAACGTGCTGCTGGAGGACGCCATTCCGGAGTTCACCCGCAAGCGCTTTGCGCGTTACGGCAAGCTGCGGCTGCGCGACCTCTGCGCCGAGATGCACCGCTTCTACCGCGAAGCCGAGGTGAGCGCGCTGCAGGCAAAGCAGTTCCAGCCGCAGCACATGCCGGAGATCGCGATGTCACCACGCGAGGCGGCGCGTGCGCTGATGCGCAACGAGGTCGACTACCTGCCGATCGATCGGATCGCCGGGCGCATTGCGACGACCCCCTTCGTGGTCTATCCGCCGGGCATCGCCACCATCGTTCCGGGCGAGCGGCTATCCGACCGCGCCAAGCCGATGATCGATTACCTCAAGATGTTCGAGCGGGCGTTCAACACCTATCCCGGCTTCGACGTCGAGATCCAGGGGCTGTACAAGGAGATCGACGAAGCTGGCCGGATCCGGCTCCATACCTATGTCTGCGCAGAGTAATTCGAACCATGGACAGCGCGATCACGGCTCGCGACACCGAGCCGCCGGTCCTCGTCAGGCCATCACGCGACGAGGATGTCGAGGCCATGCTCTCGATCTACCGGCGGCATGTCCGCCGCGGGGTCGAGGACAGCGCCGCCGGTTCCGGGGCGCCCGAGCCGGACGACCTCAAGCAGCGGCGCAAGAATCTGCGAAATCATCGGCTGCCACATCTTGTCGCGACATTCCGCGGCGAAGTCGTGGGCTATGCCTATGTCGTCTTGTTCAGGAAGCGGCCGGCCTACCGGTTCGCGGTCAAGCATTCGATCTATGTCCACCATGAGCATCTCGGCCGTGGTGTCGGCGGGCTGCTGATGCAGGCGCTGATCGATGCTTCCGCCGCGGCCGGATATCGCCAGATGATCGGCTATATCGACGCCGATAATGTCGCCTCGCTCGGCATTCATGAGCGCTTCGGGTTCGTCAGGGTGGGGCTGCTGCCGGGAGTAGCCTACCGTTTCGGCCGCTGGTGCGACACAGTGATGGTGCAGCGCTCGCTGGGCCCCGGGGCCAGCGATGCACCGGCTGGGCTGGGCCGCTGAGCCGCAGGTCAGGACGGAAAGTCGGCCGCCTTCACCTCAATGCGGTCCGCATGCAGCGACCAGTCGCGCACCTCCTGCTGTTTACAGAACCTGGACTTTGCGATTTCTGCGGCTTCGCCTTCGCTGTCGGCCTCAACCTCCAACGTGCTCTGGCATATCTCGCACTGGCGGCCATTCTCGCCCAGCACGTCCTTCATGAAATGGATGACATAGCGCGACATGCAACCTCCTGCCTCTCACGCAGTGCTCGAAGGTGATGTTACCGCGCTTCTCCTCCCGCTGTTCACCGATATCAAGCGGCCGATGCAAATATTTGACGCGGCGGTGGAACCGGCGCTCAGGCGCCCACCGAAGGCAGGCTCGCGGCGGCGATCGCGACGAACTCCGAGACGGCGCGACGGACGCGGCCGTGGGTCGACTTCAGGATGGCGTTCAACCGGCGCATCGGACCAATTTCCCTTTCGCGCCGAGCGAAAAACGTGGCCTAAGCTCATGGCGCCCCTGGAAAAATGATCAGCCACCACTGGGCTGTCGAGACGGCTCCGAAAATAGCAATGTCCGCTTCGCCGAAGCCACCCTGGAGAGAAGATTTATTGCTGCGTCGCAGCTTGCGACGCATGAAATCTTCTCCCCGCAATCTCTTCTCTTCTGGCTACGAGGGCGTCACTCCGAACGCCTCGCGGAAACGAGCGCTGTAGCGCGGCCAGGCCTCGGGGTTGATCAGGCGCGGCGGACGCCCGCCGTCAAGCGCGTCGAGCAGCTGCTCGGCTGCGATGCGACCCATGTTCTGCCGCGCCTCCCGAGTCACGCCGGCGGTATGGGGACTCGCAAGCACGTTGTCGAATTGGAGCAGCGGATGGTCCGGCGGCGGCGGTTCCTTGGCCCAGACGTCGAGCCCGGCGCCGGCGAGGCGCTTTTCGCTGAGCGCGGCGAACAGCGCCTCCTCGTCATGGATGAAGCCGCGGGCGGTGGTGACGAAATAGGCGCTAGGCTGCATCAGCGCGAACTCGCGGGCACCGATCATGCCGCGGCTTTCCTTCGTCAGCGGGCAGTTGATCGAGACGAAATCCGAGCGCCGCATCAGGTCATCGAGTTCCACCTTCTCCGCGCCGCGTGCGGCGATCTCATCGGACGACAGATATGGGTCATAGGCCAGCACCGTCATGCCGAGGATGCCGCGGCACAGCTCGGCAACCCGGCGGCCGACATTGCCAAGCCCGACGATGCCGATCGTCCGTCCCTGCACCTCGTTGCCGATCAAATCGTTGCGGTTGACGTCGCGCTCCCGGCGCAGCCGGCGGTCGGACTGGATGATGCGCTTCGACAGGGTCAGCATCATGCCGAGCGTGTGCTCCGCCACCGAATGGGCGTTGCCGCCGGACTGGTTCACGACGAGGACGCCGGCCTCGGTGCAGGCGTCGACGTCGACCGGGTCGTATCCGGCCCCGTTGCTAGACACGACGAGGAGGTTTGGGGCGCGGCGCAGCAGGTCTGCATCGACATGGAAGCGCGGCGCGAGCTCGTCGCGGGCCGCCCCGATCTGGTAGGCGTGAGCCGCCGCGAGGATCAGCGCCGTCTCGGCCTCGGAGCTCTCGTTCTCCAGCCGGTCGAGCCGGACGTCGGGACGCGCGGCGAGCAGCTCGCTGAAGATCGGGTGGGCCAGGTATTTGACGTAGAAGACGCGCTTGGAATTCGCGGCCATGAACAGCCGACCTCCTGGTTTCTTGGTTCTTGATTTCGGACTTGAAAGGCGGATGCCTGACCGGCCGGGCCGGCATGTTGACAATCGTTCCGGTGCCGTCAAGCTCAGCGCCAAGCCCCGTGCGCCGGGCCCCCATCAGGAACGACCGGAGGAACAGCAATGGCCGCCGATGCCGATGCGGCGCGATCAGCAACCGCTGTGCCGAATTGGCACGAGATCGTGCTGCAGACGTTCAAGCACAACGCCGTCGACCTCATCCCCTACGTTCCCGACCGCGTCCTGACGCCGCTGATCCACACCCTGCACGACGATCCGTTCTTCACGACCTTTGCGACGGCGCGCGAGGAGGAAGCGGTCGGCATTCTCGCAGGCGCCTGGATGGGCGGCCGGCGCGGCGCGCTGTTGATGCAGACCTCGGGCTTCGCCACGCTCGCCAACGTGCTGGCCTCGCTGATCGTGCCCTGCCAGATCCCGCTGATCATGATCGTGTCCGAGCGCGGCACGCTGGGCGAGTTCAATGTCGGCCAGTCGCTGGTGTGCCGAACCATGCGGCCGGTGCTCGATGCGCTGGCCATGGAGCACCACACCATGACGCGGCTCGACGAGCTCGAATTCGTCGTCGACCGCTCGATCAAGCAGGCGGTGGCGACCCAGGCGCCGGTGGCGCTCATCCTCTCGCCTTTGCTCACCGGCGGAAAGGTGTTCGCATGAGCGCCCCTCACAGCAACACCAAGATCATGAACCGCTACGACCTCACCTGCCGGCTGGTCGCGCGGCTGACGCACGAGGAAGCGGTGATCGGCGGCATCGGCAACACCAATTTCGATCTGTGGGCGGCGGGCCCGCGGCCGCAGAATTTCTACATGCTCGGCAGCATGGGGCTGGCCTGCCCGATCGCGCTCGGCGTCGCGCTGGCGCAGCCGCAACGCCCTGTGTTTGCGCTCGAAGGCGACGGCTCGCTGCTGATGCAACTGGGTTGCCTGACCACGATTGCCACGCTGGCGCCGAAGAATTTGGCCATCATCGTCATGGACAATGGCGTCTACCAGATCACCGGAAACCAGCCGACGCCGGCCCGGAACGCCGACATCGTCGCCATTGCCGCCGGCTGCGGCATTGGCGCCAGCCATTGGGCCGCAGACGAGGAAGATTTCGAACGCTTGATCGCTCTTGCGTTCGAGGCGCCCGGCCCGGTGCTGATTGCGGCGAAGATCGACGACAAGCCCGGTATGGGCGCCACCAGGCGCGATCCGGCACAGATCCGCGAGCGCTTCATGCAGGGTCTGGGAGTCCGGCAGCCGATCTGAGGCGCCGGACGAAAGCTGTTCGCGGTACGATGAGAAGGCCATGTTCCGGCTTCCGAGCCACGTTAACTAAACCGGTGCCTCAAGCGACCGTGACCCCGGTTCGTGGCCCGGAACGTGCTAAGCAGCGTCCATGATGATCGTCATTCGCCTCTCGGCCTGGCTGCTCGCCGCAGCCGTTGCCTTCGCAACGCTGGGCCCGCCCAACTATAGGCCACATTCGCACCTGGGACAGGACGGCGAACACGCCCTCGCCTTCATCCTGATCGGCCTTGCCTTCGGCCTCGCCTATCGCAGTCATCGGCTGCTGACCACCGGGATTGCGGTGATCCTGATCGGTGCACTCGAACTCTCGCAGTTCCTGGCGCCGGGACGTCACGCGCGGCTGGAAGACTTCATCGTCGACGCCGCGGCCGCCTGCCTCGGATTTGGCCTGTCCGCGGCCATCGACTGGCTCATCCGACAGATCCGCACGCAGACCGCATGACGAGAGGCCCCGCCGCTGATGCGACGAGGCCCCTGTCCGTCAGAACGTCAGATCACTCGATGATCTTGATGACGCGGCGCGTGCGCGGATCGACGATCACGCGGCGATCGTTCACGACGGCGTAGCGATACTCGGTGTAGCGCGGCACCGGACGCAGCTCGACGGTGGCGGGCAGCGGCTCGCCGACCACGACGCGCTCATGGACGACCACCGACGGCGCGCGCTCGGCCTCGATCGAGTTGATCACCGCGTTCGGAATTTCCAGGCCCGCACCGACGGCGGCACCGACCGTTCCACCCACCATGGCGCCGACCGGACCGGCAACGGCGCCGCCGGCCGCAGCGCCATTGGCGGCACCTTCGACGGTCGTGGACTGTGCGAACGCAGCGGTCGACGCCAGCAGCGAGGTGGCGATCAGCGAAACGGCAAGACGGGTTCTCATCATTGTCTCTCCTCCAGTGCTTTCGAGATGCCGATCAACACCAAGGGATCGCCTGCAGTTCCGGTTCCAAATGGCCGAAACTTCATCATGCCACCGGAACCAAACCTCGAACCCTTCACCATCGTCGGAGATGATGGAGAGATTGCTCAGTCGCTATCCACGTTTCAAACAACTGCGCGCAGGTTCGCACTCTCGCGGCTGATCACGCCCGAGTCCTGCGATCGACCGCCCTTCGATGAATCGAGAGGGCGCAGGGAATGCCGGGTGAAGGCCTCACCCATGGCCCGCCTGCGAAAAGAATGCAGGCGGCAGGTACCACAGGTTCAGCCGATCAACCGGCATTCCCTGCGCGGCGGTCTTAACGCTTCCTTCGCGCTCTCCTCGGGGACCGGCTGATTGACCCCGTCGCCCGCGCGAGGGCAGTGCCCTCGTCGCGCGCTTGACCTCGGCACCGGGAGGCCAGGACCACACGACTTCGCGTCCGTGATGCATCGTTCGTCCACATGCGCCAAGCGCACGCTGCGACATCTCACGGCCACCGCATCCCTGCCTCACGTGTCGTGACGATCGCGCGCAACGCCCCTCTCGGCGAGACAGGATGCACGCATCATGCATGATTTCTGAAAAATGGAAAGCAATTTCTTGGCTTCGCAGCGATGTGCGCGAGATCAGCTTGATTTCATGGACGAATTCGATTCGTCCGATGCGACGTGCCGTAGCCCTGGCGGCGCGCGTTTCAACCACGTGCGTACAAAGTGCCCAGACTGATTTGCCCGACGAGCGCGCAACCCTTGTTCTTCGGATCGCTTCTGGCCCGTCACGACCTTCCCGGTCGATGCCGGCGATGTCTGCGCTGGAGGCCACATCGAAGCTAATCGTGGAATGGTCGGCAGACAGCTCTTGACCAAAGCGGAACCGGCAGCCGTTATTGCGCAAGGCGATGGAGTTCGATCGATCGGATGATGGACAGATGAAGCTGGTGAGGGTGACGCTGGTCGCGGCGTTCATGCTTGGGAGCATGCAACCGAGTCATGCCGCCGTGCGCATTGTTTTTGATCAGGGCGGGCGGATCGGAAACTATATCGACAGGTTCAAACTTTTACGCGACTTCGGCGCGTCCGTCATCATCGACGGGATCTGCGCCGGCGCCTGCACGCTCGTGCTGGCGTACATTCCCCACGACAGCATCTGCGTGACCCCAAGAGCCGTGTTCGGCTTCAGGGTCGCGGACAATCCTGGGCCCGATGGGAAGGCAATTCCCAACCCTGAAGCCACGCAGATGCTCTATGATCGTTACCCACCCGCGGTCAGGCAATGGATTACGCGACACGGCGGCATGACCGCGCGCGCGATCTACCTCCGCGGCCGGCAACTCCAAGCGCTGTATCGGCCCTGCACCACCGATGTCGAAGGTGGACGCGGCCAGCCACGGTAGCCAGTGCCCACGAATGATGCTGCGCCGGGTCACCATGACGAGACGACCTCGCAGCGGCCGGGCTCGAGGCCACTCAAGAGTTGGGTTCAAATACCGAGTCTGAAGCCGAGCCGCTTCTTGAATTGCTAAAGGACTGTAAACGCGCCGGTGATTTTGACGGCTTTGCGCCTCAACGGCAGCTTGCGCTTTATCGGCGATATTGCGGGCTCACCTCGTAAAGCTGCCATGTCTGCTTCTGACCCATTGCGGACGTGGCCTAAGCAATCGATAAATCACTATTAAGCGTGTAAATGGGCGGAAGTGGCCCCACCGACTAGTTTGAAGATATCCTAACATAGTCCGAAGCGATGGTTGTCCCATGTCTCGCGCCGCCCCGGCGACAATACTCTCTCTGGCTGATCGATTTGCACTGTGGGTGTCGACAGGCCGCATTACAAATGGTCTTTGGATCGGAAGTTCTCAATCGGATTCGGAGCCAGATCTCCAGCGCGTCGAAGCGGCGCTTCATCTGATTGAACAGTACGCCCCACTTCACTACCAGCGTGTCAAGAATAACCTATCTCGAATTTGGGTGACGCTCGTTCCGCACGGAGCCGGTTGCTATCGGCATTCGATGAACGCCTGCTTGCTGGACGAACGCGTCATGGCTTCTGAAAACGCATCGATCGAATGGATCGCAACCGCGATTGTACACGAGGCGACCCATGCCAGGCTGGAGAAATGGGGTATCCGCTACGACGAAGCGGCCCGCCACCGGATCGAACGGATTTGCGCTCGAAGAGAACTTGATTTTGCTCGGCATTTGTCAGGAGTCGACGCCCTGCACGAAGAGATCACTTGGAGGCTCGACCGACACAATGAGAAGGACACATCCTATACCGACCAAAACATGTGGCAGAAAATAGATCAGGGCCATGCGGAGATTCTTCGTCATCTGGGAATGCCAGAATGGATTATAGCTCTAGTGTTTAGGGCGAGGACTCTACTCAACGGGATTCGCCGCTTCACACGACGCTCAGCCAGTGTTTCAATTCGATGACCTCGTACCCCAAGGACGTCAGCTTGTGGCCCATCTCGGACCTTTCGATCGTCGCGTGTGATGTCCGCTCGGGGGGCTCAACCGGAAGTAATCCACGGCGGGACCGAAAGGCGGCTTTTGACCCACAGCGGACGCAATGACGGACTGCGGAGCAACGGATATTGTCCAGCCGAGGGCGGCCACCAGGGGAGCTAGATCGTGGATCTTTCGATTATCGTTCACGATGCCGAGGAGGCCGTGCGGGTCTCAACGCTTGCAGAATTTGAAAGAGTAATCCGCATGGCTCGCGACGAAGCGCGAACGCTGGACACGTTGAACATCATCTCCCTCCAGGCCCCAAACGGCAATGATCTTGCGTTGGTCGTGGGTGGCGACGAGACCGTCCTCGCTTTTCAGTTCGGTCACCACAATCCGCCGTACTATGTAAGTCGCGGCGATCAGTCCAGCACGCATCCGGTTATGACTTGCTACGTCGGGCTCGCTCATCACACGGAGTTTCCGCGCAAATATGTGATACCCTTTGAAAAGGGCCTAATTGCCGCTCAAGAGTTTGCTGAATCTGAGACGCTCCCGAAGTCGATAGAGTGGATGGAGACGTGATCGACTGTCTGCATATGGCCCGTTCCGGACCTTCCGGAGTGGCGCTGAGAATGTCCGCTCTCGGGCCCGATCGGAAGTAGGCGCCGGAGTGCCTCAGGGCCCCTTTTGACCCCAAGCGACCCACCAAGGCTTGCTTTCATCAACTCTCGCCGGCCGCGGCGGAACATTCCGGGTTGACACCGGTTCGCCCAAGTTCCAGTGCGCTTGGAGCCGCCACGCGTTTTCTCAGAGGGTCCGCTGATGTCATCGTCCGATGTGGTCAGGAGCGCTCACGATCGCCGCCAACGCCGGTTGCTGATCGTGCTGGCTTTGGGATTTGTCGCCTTTGGCGCCGCCGCGGCGGGCCTGTTCTACGTCTTGCAGCCCGAAACTCTCCGGATCGCCGTCGGACCGGCGGCGAGCGACGACCACAAGGTGGTCCAGGCGATGGCCGACGCCTTCGGTGAGGAAAGCAGGACCGTCCGGCTCTCCCCGATCACGACCGGCGGAGCGGCTGAATCCCTGGCCCTGCTGGCCGCCGACAAAACCGATCTGGCGGTCGGCCGCGGCGACCTCGGCATGCCGCCCGATGCGCAAACACTGGCGGTCCTGCGCAAGAACTATGTCGTGCTGTGGTCGCCCTCCGGGCGACGCGGCAACGAGCCCAAGCAGAAGGCCAGCGGCAAGATCGCAGATATCGCCCATCTGGCAGGTCACAAGGTCGGCATCATCGGGCGGACCGGAGCAAACGTCGCAGTGCTCCAGGCCATTCTGGAGGGCTCCGGCGTGCAGCCCGATAAGGTTGCCACGGCTCAATTCGGGACAGACGAGATCGAGAAGCTTGCGCAAGACCCCACCCTCGATGCGTATCTCGCCGTCGGTCCGCTCGACAGCAAGATCACGGTGGACGCGATCACCGCGACCTCCCGGGCACGCGGAGCACCCACGTTTCTTCCGATCGAAGCATCGGAGGCCATTGCCCTGAAGCATCCGCGCTACGAGGCCGAGGAAATTCCAGCCAGCGTCTTCAACGCGAAACCGGCCTGGCCGGAGGACAAGGTCGACACGATCAGCGTCAATCACCTGATCCTGGCCAAGAGGGGGCTCTCCGAAGCCAAGGCGGCGGCCTTCTACCGGCAGCTTTTCGCGGTCCGCGACACGATCACGCAAGGCCTCGCCGGCGCTTCGCACATCATGAAACCCGACACGGAGAAGGAGACCGAGCCTTCCGTGCATCGAGGCGCCGCGGCGGTGATCAACGGCACGGAGCGAACCTTTCTGGACAAGTACAGCGACTACTTCTGGTTCGCCTTGCTCGTTCTTTCCGGCATCGGTTCGGCCGCCGAATGGCTGCGCCGCTATCTGAACCGGGATGAACTGGAGGACAACACCAGCGGCCGCAACCGCATTCTTGCGGCGGTGTCGGAGGTGCGCAATGCCGGCTCGGAACACGATCTGCTGACCTGGCAACGGGAGGTCGACGGGATCATCGCCGAGACCCTCAAGGGCTATGACGATGGAGCCATCGAACAGGAGGACTTGGCGGCATTCGGCCTCGTCCTCGAACTCTTCAACCATGCCGTCGCCGAAAGGCGAGCGACGCTGCAGAGCGGCGCCTCCGATCAATCATGGACGACAGGTCCAACCCTCGCCTCTCGGCGATAGGCTCGGCTCATGAGGAGGAGATTTCGTGAGTCGACACCAGTTCGAACGGACCTTGCCACCGGACTTTTCCGATGTTCTGGACGGAGGACGCCGCGTGGCGAGCGCGTAGCAGCGTCCGCAAACAGCCATCGGGCGCGACGGATCGACGCCAGTGCGATGCCGCCGCGCCGTTCAGTCGATGATGCCCGGCCCTTCGGTCATCGCGCGCGCAACGCCCTCCTTCATCTGCTTCACCACCTCCGGCGCGTGCCCCTGCCACAGGACGACCTCGGCAATGACGCGCAGCGGCGCGCGGGATCGATGAGACCGCGTCGGATTTCCCGGGAACTTCTTGTCCGTCAGGTTCGGGTCGTCAACGAACGGACCTGTGGGCTCGACGACGTAGATCCGTCCCCGTCCGTCACCGGTAGCCAACTCGGCGCCCCAGATCGCGGCATCCAGCGTCGCCGTGAAGTAGACCCACGACAGCGGCTCCGCCTCGGTGAAATTGGAGGCATATCCGACCGCGATCATGTCGCCCGGCCGCAAATCGGCTCGCGTGCCGTGAAAGAAGGATTGTGCAAACACGGTCGCAACAGATGACATCGGTGACCTCCGATTGAAGTTTCAGCGATCGTCATCTGTCGCGATGTGGGAGTCGAATGCAAATGATCGTTCCGTCAGCTCATCACTGCATCGCCCAGACAAAGGCGCGTTCCCTGCGCGGTGCCTGACGACGCCCGGAATCCATGGCCACGATTGTCTGCGATGAGGCGAGCCGCGTGTCGGCTCCATCTCGTCCGGCATCTGCCGTTCGTGGCTATGGATTCCGGGCTCAGCCGCTGCGCGGCTGCCCCGGAATGACGGCGGAGCGCGGTTCGGTGGCCGCGCGATCGCCTGGCGTCGTGTTGCGCGATCATCTGGGCCGCATGGCCCCTTGTTCAGCTCAGCTCGCCGGGGCGAGCGTGCCGTCCATCAGCCAGCCCAGCCCGTCCACCGTCCCTGCCCGCGGCTTGTATTCGCAGCCGATCCAGCCGGGATAGCCGATCGCATCGAGGTGGCGGAACAGGAAGGCGTAGTTGATCTCGCCGGTGCCGGGCTCGTGGCGGCCCGGATTGTCGGCGAGCTGGATGTGCGCGATGCGGGCGAGATGCTTCTGCATCGTGCGGGCCAGATCGCCCTCCATGATCTGCATGTGGTAGATGTCGTACTGGACGAACAGATTGTCGGACTCGACCTCCGAGATCAGCTGCAGCGCCTGGGCGGTGCGAGAGAGGAAGAAGCCGGGGATGTCGAGCGTGTTGATCGGCTCGATCAAGAGCTTGATCCCCTGCGCTTTCAGCGCGGTCGCGGCAAAGCGCAGGTTGTAAACCAGCGTCGTATTGAGCTGACGCGGATCGGAATCGGCCGGTGCAATGCCGACGAGGCAGTTGAGCTGGCGGCAGTCGAGCGCCCGCGCGTATTCGATGGCGCGACGAACGCCGTCGCGGAATTCGTCGACGCGATCCGGCAGGATCGCGATGCCGCGCTCGCCCGCGGCCCAATTGCCGGCGGGCAGATTGTGCAACACCTGCGTCAGCCCGTGGCGCGCCAGCTGCTCGCGCAGCTCCGCCTTGTCGAAATCATACGGGAACAGATACTCGACGCCGCTGAAGCCAGCCGCCTTGGCGGCGGCAAAGCGGTCAACGAACGGAAGCTCGTTGAAGAGCATGGTGAGATTCGCAGCAAAGCGCGGCATGTCATGGTCCTCGAATTGGTCCTCGAATGAGAGCGGTCGCTGCGATCAGGCCGGCAGCAAGGTGCGCGGCGGCTCGGCCGGGGTGTCGTCCACCGGCAGGTCGAGCACCTCCTCGAATTCGACGACGTTGTCGATCTCGGTCCCCATCGCGATGTTGGTGACGCGTTCGAGCACGAACTCGACCACGACAGGCACCTGATACTCCGCCATCCATTCGCGCGCGGTCGCAAACGCCGCCTGCGCCTTGTCGGGATCGGTCACGCGGATGGCCTTGCAGCCGAGGCCTTCGGCGACGGCTATGTGATCGACGCCGTAGCCGCCGACCTCCGGCGCATTGATGTTCTCGAACGACAACTGGACCTGATAGTCCATCGAGAAACCGCGCTGCGCCTGCCGGATCAGGCCGAGATAGGCGTTGTTCACGACGACATGAATGTAAGGCAGGTTGAACTGGGCGCCGACCGCGAGCTCCTCGATCAGGAACTGGAAGTCGTAGTCCCCCGAGAGCGCGACGATCTCGCGCCTGGGATCGGCGGCGCGGACGCCGAGCGCGGCCGGCAGGGTCCAGCCGAGCGGCCCCGCCTGCCCCGCATTGATCCAGTGGCGCGGGTGGTTGACGCTGAGGAACTGCGCGCCGCCGATCTGCGACAGGCCGATGACGCTGACATAGCAGGTGTCGCGGCCGAACGCCTTGTTCATCTCATGATAGACGCGCTGCGGCTTGATCGGCACCTGATCGAAATCGCTGCGCCGGAGCATCGTGCGCTTGCGATCCTGGCACGCCGCCGGCCACGCCTGCCGTTCGCGCAGCTTGCCAGCCTTGCGCCACTCGCGCGCGACGGTGATGAACAGCTCGAGCGCCGCCTTCGCATCCGAGACGATGCCGAGCTCGGGATTGAACACGCGGCCGATCTGGGTCGGCTCGATGTCGACATGCACGAAGCTGCGACCCTTGGTGTAGGTCTCGATCGATCCGGTGTGGCGGTTGGCCCAGCGGTTGCCGATGCCGAGCACGAAATCGGACTCCAGGAAATTGGCGTTGCCATAGCGATGGCTGGTCTGCAGGCCGACCATGCCGGCCATCAGCACATGATCGTCGGGAATGGCGCCCCACCCCATCAGGGTCGGCACGACAGGCACGTTGACGGTCTCGGCGAACGTCACGAGGAGTTCGCTGGCATCGGCGTTGATGATGCCGCCGCCGGCGACGATCAGCGGGCGCTCGGCGGCATTGAGCATCTCCAGCGCTTTCTCGATCTGCTTGCGGCTCGCCGCGGGCTTGTAGACCGGCAGCGGCGTGTAGGTCTCGTGGTCGAACTCGATCTCGGCGAGTTGCACGTCCAGCGGCAGGTCGATCAGCACCGGTCCCGGGCGGCCGGAGCGCATGATGTGGAAAGCCTGGCTGAACACACGCGGCACGAGGCCAGGCTCGCGCACCGTGACCGCCCATTTGGTCACGGGCTTGGCGATCTGCTCGATATCGACGGCCTGGAAATCCTCCTTGTGGAGCCGGGCCCGCGGCGCCTGGCCGGTGATGCAGAGGATTGGAATGGAGTCTGCGATCGCCGAATAGAGCCCGGTGATCATGTCGGTGCCGGCCGGGCCCGAGGTGCCGATGCACACGCCGATGTTGCCGGCCTTGGCGCGGGTGTAGCCCTCGGCCATGTGCGAGGCGCCCTCGACGTGGCGGGCGAGAATGTGGCGGATCGAGCCGCGCCGCTGCAGCGCGGAATAGAGCGGGTTGATTGCGGCTCCGGGAACGCCGAAGGCGCAGGTGACGCCTTCCTTCTCCAAGATACGCACCGCAGCATCGATCGCCCGCATCTTCGCCATCTCGCGTCTCCCTGTCTGGTTGATGCGCGAGCTTCGCTGCTGACGGCTGCGATCTCAATTCAGTCGTCGATCTTTCCCACGATGCGGCATGCTTCGCAAAACACCGGCGGCCTCAGTTAGTTACGACAGAAGACAGGTGACATGTCCTAACAGCGTGATGGCTCGATCACGCTATTCGAACAGCGGCGCCAGCTCCATCTGCGGCACCAGCACGAGGCCCTTGTCGGTGATGCGAATTTCCGGAATGACCGATAGCGGAATCAAATTGAAGCCCATGTAGGGAATGGTGCAGCCCGCCTCCACCCATTCCGTCTTCAAAAGCTTCACCTGCTCGGCGACTTCGGTGATGCGCTTGTCGGACAGGAGCCCGGCGATCGGCAGCGGAACCATCGCCCTCACCTTGCCGTCGGCGACGACACAGACACCGCCCTGCTGGTCACCGATCGCAGCGACGGCCACCTGCATGTCCGCCTCGTTGGTGCCGGCGACGATGATGTTGTGGCTGTCATGGCCGACGCTGGATGCGACGGCGCCGCGCTTGAGGCCAAAGTCCTTCAGGAGCCCATGCGCGACGTTGCCCGGCGATTTGCCGTGACGTTCGATCACCGCGACGAAACAGAGGCCGTGGCGTGCGAACAGCGTCGCCCAGTCGTTGGCCGGCTCGATCGCGACCTTGTCGTGGATCAGCGTGATGCCGGGCAGCGCCGTCTTGATCGCATTCACGGTGCAGGCCTTGGTGGGCAGCTCCGGCGTCAGCGTCATCTGTCTTGGCAGCTTCACCGTGGCATAGGCGGCCTTCGGGTACTGATAGCGCTGCGACAGCGCCTGATCGAGACGCGGCGTGATCCTGCCCTTGTCGACGACGAGCTCGCCGCCATACCAGGTCGATTGCGGCTTGAGGCCGTCGTCGAGCAAAACCAGATCGGCGCGGCGGCCGCCGCCGAGGCCGCCGATCTCGCCATCCATCGCAAAGCGCGTCGCGCCGTGCAGCGAGCCCATCGACCACGCCTGCTCCGGCGACATCCCCGCCTTCACCGCCTCGCGCACCACCCAGTCGAGTCCAAACAGCATGAGATCGTCGGCATCGCGATCGTCGGTGCACACCGCCGTGCGCTTATGCGAGGCGCCGAGCTCGGTGATGGTGCGGATCGCCTGCGGCAGGCTGTGCCACGGGGTCGTGGGCGGTCCGCCGCGCAGGAAGATCCAGACGCCGGCATCGAGCAGGTCGTCGGCGATGTCGCGGTCGATCGCCTCATGCGTGTCGGTGACACCGCTCGCGGCATAGGCGGCGACGAATTCGCGGCCATAGACGTGGCCCGACACCGGCCGTCCCCGCTGCAAAGCCGCCGCAAGGATGGCATGGCTGCGCTCGTCGCCCATGCAGACCGGCACGAAATCCATCTTCTCGCCAAGCGCGACCGCCTCGGGCCAGCGGTCGAACAGGCCGGCGATCTTGTCCGGCGTGAGGTCGCCGCCCGCGGTCTCCAGCGCCGCCGATGTCGCCGGCACCGTCGAGGGCACGGTGAGGAAGATCGACAGCGGCGCCTGCCGCGCATCCTCCAGCATCGCCTCGACACCGGCGACGTCCATCACGTTGCCGATTTCGTGGCTGTCGCAGAAGATCGTCGTCGTGCCGTTGAGCAGCGCGGCCTCGGCATAGGCGCAGGCCGTCACCATCGAGGATTCGATGTGGATGTGCGGATCGACCAGCCCCGGCGCGATGATGCCGCCGGCCGCGTCATGGAGCGCGAAACCGCTGCCGAGCGCCTTGTGGGCACCAGCCGGCTTCACCGCCGCGACCCGCCCGCCGGTGATCCACAGTTCGCGCGAGGGGTGGATGCGCTCCGAATAGGTCGACAGCACGCGCGCGCCGGTGATCACGAGATCGGGCGCAACGCGGCCCGAAGCGACATCGGCGAGGCGCCGCGTCATCGTGTGCAGAGGGGCGACCGAGAAGCGGGTGAGTTTGGTCATGGCACGAACTCGCTGGACGTGTTGGGCGATGCACCGCGATGGTTGCGCGATGCACGCGTCCCGGCAAGCCCAAATAGATCGGCAGCCCTGACCACGGCTTGAGCAGCGGGTGAATAGCCCCCCTCCTCCCTCCCCTCGAAATATCCGCGCCTCCATTGTCCTCGGAGACGGACCGCAACATCGGATTGCCCAACGCTCGAGCCGACGAGCCAGGGAGCTCGACAGCAACTCAGGCCGGGCCGAAGCGTCCTTACGGACGCTCCTTCACAACGCGGCAATGCTCACTGCTGCTACGGCGCGCAGACGCAGTTGCAGCCGGCTGCCGTGAGCGTCATGTGCGGCTTGTTGCCTTTGGTGCAATGGTCTTGCGTAAGGACGCAATGAGGTCCACGCGGGGAGGCACGCTTGACGGCTGTGCAAGTCCCCGGGCCCGGGGCCTGGGCGAATGCCGATTCGGAGACAAATAACAGGCCGAGGGCCAAGGCACCGATGATCGGAATGCTCCCGCCCCTCCTTCGCCGATGCCACGCAGTCAAGTCGTCGCCGTGGTTGGCTGACCGCGATTTCGTCCGCACATGAGTGGCCATATCAAGCTCCCTTCGTTTGCAAGGCCTTCATAATCAGGCCGCGGCTTCAGAACGTTGGCCGGCTTCAGGGCGAACAACATTTGTCATCGCCCGACACTCCAGCTTTGCGGGACGGTCGCACCGACGCCGCTTAGCCTAGTAAGTGCAACGGCAACTTTAAATTACATTTATTAGCATAATATCATAGAGATTGCATATCGGCAACGAGCAGAAGCGCGAAATCGCTCAACGGCACGCGAGGAAAGGGTTGAGCTGAATTTTGGACAGAAGGCGCCCCAAGCGACGAACGAGGGAATCATTCCGGTGATGGTGCACTCACCCCTCCGCCCGTGCGTTGGAGTCAGTTGCACTGTCATCGAAACGTTGCACCCTGCCGAAACGTCCTGTTACCGAAACGTTCCGGCCGGCGGCGTCACGCCGCCGAGCGCCGCCGTGAGCTCGGCCGCGACATCCCGCACCATTGCTCCGATCACAGCCACCCGCTCATCGGTCAGCCGGCTCGCCAGGCCCGAGACCGAGATCGCCGCCAACGGCTCGCGGCAGGAATCGTGGACGACGGCGGCGATGCAGCGCAGGCCGATGCGGGCCTCCTCGTCGTCGACGGCGTAGCCCTGCCGCCGGATCGTATCCAGTTCGCGGAACAGGTCGCTGGCGCGGATGATGGACTTCTCGGTCAGGCGCGGCATGCCCTGGCGGTGGATGATGCCGTTGACGTCGTCGTCGGAATAGGTCGCGAGCACGGCCTTGCCCATGCCGGAGGCGACCATCGCCAGCCGGCCGCCGACCTTGGTCAGCGAGCGCATGATCTCGCGGCTGTCCAGCCGCATCAGCACCATCAGCGATTCATCGTCGACGACGGCGAGATTGGCGGTCTCGCGCGACTGGTCGCGCAGCCTTCGCAGGTAGGGAATCGCCAGCGCCACGAAATTGCGCCGGCGCGTGAAGGTCGCGCCGACGGCGAAGCTCTGCGCGCCGACATGCCATTTCGACTCCATGCGGTCGAACTGCACGAAGCGGCGCTTTTCCAGCGTCGTCAGCAATCGATGGACGGTGGAGGTCGACAAGCCCGCACGCACGGCGAGATCGCTGAGGCGATAGCCTTCATCGTCCTCGGCGAGAATCTCAAGGATCTGCAGGGCGCGTCCGACGGATTGCACGCCGCCGTCGCGGGGCTCGGCCGCGGCATCTGCGCGGGACTCAATCGTCTTGCGACGGATCACGTGGCGCCTCTTTGCACCGTCATCGAAGGCGGCGCCGTTGCAGGACGGACGGATCTTGCTTGGGTATGCCTACAAAGAAAGTGCCGCTCCGGCGAGGGGCCGGAGCGGCATTCGCGTCAGATCAATCAGAGCAGGCCGGCGCCGCGCGCCCACTTGTACTTGGCGCCGAGCACCTCGACCGGCAGCTCGGTCGAATAGGCATAGGCCGGGATGCCGTTCTGGTAGAGATATTCGGCGGCTTCCTCGACCTCGACGTCGCCGGCGAGCGAGGCAACGATCGGCTTGACGAAGCCCTTCGCCTCCATCTCCTTCTTCACCTCGACCATGTTGCGCGCGAACACCATCGGCGGGGTCACGATCGTGTGCCAGTAGCCGAGGATCAGCGCGTGGATGCGGTCGTCCGACAGGCCGAGCTTGACCGTGTTCACATAGGTGATCGGCGGCTCGCCACCGGTGATGTCGACCGGATTGCCGGCGGCACCGAACGGCGGGATGAACTTGCGGAAGGCGGCATCGAGATCCGCCGGCATCGCCATCAGCGACATGCCGTTGTCGACGACGGCGTCGGAGAGCAGCACGCCCGATCCGCCGGCGCCGGTGATGATGACGACGTTCTCACCCTTCGGCGTCGGCAGCACCGGCACGCCGCGGGCGAACTCGAGCAGCTGGCGCAGCGAGCGGGCGCGGATGACGCCCGACTGCTTCAGCACGTCCTCGTAGATCTTGTCGTTGCCGGCGAGCGCGCCGGTGTGCGACGAGGCCGCCTTGGCGCCGGCCGAGGTGCGGCCGGCCTTGAGCACGATGACCGGCTTCTTCTTGGAAACGCGCTTGGCGGCTTCGGCGAAGGCGCGGCCGTCCTTGAGGTCCTCGCAGTGCTGGGCGATCAAATTGGTGTTGGGGTCCTGCTCGAAGAAGGCGAGCAGATCGTCCTCGTCGATGTCGGACTTGTTGCCGAGGCCGACGATGGCAGACACACCCATTTTCGCCGAGCGCGAAAAACCGATGATCGCCATGCCGATGCCGCCCGACTGCGACGACAGCGCCGCATGACCCTTGACGTCATAGGCGGTGCAGAAGGTCGCGCAGAGATTGGCCGGAGTGTAATAGAAGCCGTAGATGTTCGGCCCCATCAGGCGGACGTTGTACTTCTTGCCGATCTCGACGATCTCGGCCTGCAGCTCGGGCTCGTTGGCTTCGGCAAAGCCCGAGGGAATCAGCACCGCGCCGGGGATCTGCTTCTCGCCGCATTCGATCAGCGCGCCGGCGACGAACTTGGCGGGGATCGCGAACACCGCGGTGTCGATCACGCCGGCGACGTCCTTGACGCTCTTATAGGCCTTGTAGCCGAGGATCTCGGACGCCTTGGGGTGGATCGGATAGATCTCGCCCTTGTAGCCGCCATTGATCAGGTTCTTCATCACCGAGTTGCCGATCTTGCCGTCCTCGGCGGAGGCGCCGATCACGGCGATCGCCTTCGGCATCATGATCCGCTTCATCGCGGTCACGATTTCCTCGTTCGAGCGCGGCGCCGGACGCGGCTTGTAGTCGAAATCGACGACGATGCGGACGTCGGCGGCGATCGCACCGTTCTTGGTCGCGAACACCGGGTTGAGGTCGAGCTCGACGATCTCCGGGAAATCGCTGACCAGCTGCGACACCTTGACGATCACGTCGGACAGCGCCTCGCGGCTGACCGCGTCGCCGCCGCGCACGCCCTTCAGCATCTCATGCGCCTGGATGCCGTCGAGCATCGACAGTGCGTCTTCCTTGGTGGCGGGGGCGAGACGGAATGTCACATCCTTCAGCACCTCGACGAGCACGCCGCCGAGGCCGAAGGCCACCAGCTTGCCGAACGATCCGTCGGTGATCGAACCGACGATCACCTCGGTCCCGCCGGTCAGCATCTGCTGTACCTGGATGCCTTCGATCTTGGCGTCGGCCTTGTACTTCTTCGCATTCGCGAGAATGGTCTCATACGCCTTCTGCGCGTCGTCAGCGGTCTTGACGCCAACGATGACGCCGCCCGCCTCGGTCTTATGCAGGATGTCGGGCGATACGATCTTCATGACGACCGGGAAACCCATGTCGCCGGCCAGCTTGGCCGCCTCGGCGGCGGATTTGGCCAATCCCTCCTTCGGCACCGGAATGCCATAGGCGTCGCAGACCACCTTGCCTTCGGGGGCGGTGAGGCTGGTGCGCTTGTCGGCCTTCACCCGATCGAGCACTTCGCGGATCGTGGCCTTGGCGTTCGGGATGGCGTCAGACATTGGGGGCTTCCTCCTGGGGATTGGTCGTCGTTTATGGCATTTGGTATGCCAGAAGCAAACTTTGTCAAGCGCATCGAAGATGTGGAAACGCGGAAAAATCGGTCGCCTTGACAGTCTGGCATCTGGCATGCCAAAAATATTGGACGCAAAATGCTGTACACAGGCATCTCCCAAGGAGAGGAGATCGGTCTTGTCTACAGAGAAAACAAACAAGGCATTGCCCATCATGGCCGAGGCCGACATCGCGATCACTCGCATCGCCCCGGAGACGAGCTTCAAGAATAAGGCCTACGAGGCCTTGAAAGAAGCCATTCTCAAGATGGACATCTACGCGTCGCCCGAGCCGGTGATGCTCGACGAGCGCGCTCTGTCCGAGCGCCTCGGTGTCAGCCGCACGCCCATCCGCGAAGCGATCGCGATGCTGGAGCAGGACGGCTTCGTGAAGACCGTGCCGCGTCGTGGCATCGTCGTGGTGCGCCGGACCAAGACCGAAATCGTCGACATGATCCGCGCCTGGGCGGCGCTGGAGAGCATGGCGGCGCGCCTGATCACGACGATCGCGCGCAAGAAGGACATCAGCGCGCTGCGCGACTACTTCAAGGATTTCGGCAAGGACCGCCCGCCGCAGGAGCACATCGAGGAATATTCGAAGGCGAACATCGCGTTTCATCAGGCGCTGATCTCGCTGTCGGAATCGCCCGTGCTCGTCGACATGACCAACGACATCCTCCTTCACGTGCGCGGCTATCGCCAGCTCACGATCGGGCGCACCGATCGAATCGCAGCGTCCCTGCCCGAGCATCTGGCGATCATCGAGGCGCTGGAGGAACGCAACACCGAGCTCGCCGAGAAGCGCGCCCGTGATCATACGCTGGGCCTCGCGACCTATGTCGAGACGCACGGCCAGGAACTATTCAGCTGACAGGTTCAAACAGAAGAAGACGCCGCAAAGCGCCTTCACAGACGACCAGGGAGAGAGGCGCATGGCGCAGACTGCTGTTAAGACCGAGGCACCGGACACGCACGAGGAGCTCACGGACGGCTTTCATCTCGTCATCGACGCGATGAAGTTGAACGGGATCGACACGATCTACAACGTGCCGGGCATTCCGATCACCGATCTCGGTCGCATGGCGCAGGCTGAAGGCATCCGCGTGCTCTCCTTCCGTCACGAGCAGAACGCCGGCTACGCCGCCGCGATCGCCGGCTTCCTCACCAAGAAGCCGGGCGTGTGCCTCACGGTCTCGGCTCCCGGCTTCCTCAACGGCCTCACGGCGCTGGCGCACGCCACCACCAACTGCTTCCCGATGATCCTGGTCTCCGGCTCGTCGGAGCGCGAGATCGTCGACCTGCAGCAGGGCGACTACGAAGAGATGGATCAGCTCGCGATCGCCAAGCCGCTGTGCAAGGCGGCGTTCCGCGTGCTGCACGCGCAGGACATCGGCATCGGCTTCGCCCGCGCGATCCGTGCCGCCGTCTCGGGCCGCCCCGGCGGCGTCTATCTCGACCTGCCGGCAAAACTGTTCGGCCAGGTGATGAATGCGCAGGCCGGCGCAGCCTCGCTGGTCAAGGTGATCGATCCGGCTCCGGCGCAGATCCCCTCCCCCGACTCGGTCAAGCGCGCGCTCGATCTGTTGAAGAACGCGAAGCGTCCGCTGATCATCCTCGGCAAGGGCGCTGCCTATGCCCAGGCCGACGAGGCGATCAAGACCTTCGTCGAGAAGAGCGGCGCGCCGTTCCTGCCGATGAGCATGGCCAAGGGCCTCTTGCCCGACCTGCATCCGCAATGCGCCGGCGCGGCGCGCTCGACGGTGCTGAAGGACGCCGACGTCGTCATGCTGATCGGGGCCCGCCTCAACTGGCTCTTGTCGCACGGCAAGGGCAAGAGCTGGGGCGAGCTACCTAAGAAGTTCATCCAGGTCGACATCGAGCCGAAGGAGATGGACTCCAACGTCGAGATCGCCGCCCCCGTGGTCGGCGACATCGGCTCGGTCGTCACGGCCTTCTCCGAGGCGATGGGCAGCAACTGGGCCAAGGCACCGGTCGAGTGGACCTCTTCGGTGCAGAAGAAGCGCGAGGACAACGTCGCCAAGATGGCGCCGCGGCTGATGAACAACAACTCGCCGATGGACTATCACGGCGCGCTCGGCGTGCTCCGCACCATCATCAAGGAGCGTCCGGACGCGATCCTGGTCAACGAGGGCGCCAACACGCTCGACCTCGCCCGCGGCGTGATCGACATGTACCAGCCGCGCAAGCGCCTCGACGTCGGCACCTGGGGCGTCATGGGCATCGGCATGGGCTCGGCCATCGCCGCCGCGGTCGAGACCGGTAAGCCGGTGCTGGCGATCGAGGGCGACAGCGCCTTCGGCTTCTCCGGCATGGAGGTCGAGACGATCTGCCGCTACAATCTTCCGATCTGCGTCGTCATCTTCAACAATGACGGCATCTATCGCGGCACCGACCAGAACTCGGCGGGCGACGATCCGGCGACCACCGTATTCGTCAAGGGCGCCCGCTACGACAAGATGATGGAAGCCTTCGGCGGCGTCGGCGTCAACGCGACCTCGCCAGACGAGCTGAAGCGCGCCGTCAACGAAGCGATGGATTCCGGC
Organism: Bradyrhizobium sp. SZCCHNR1051; assembly: GCF_032489615.1. NCBI lineage: Bacteria > Pseudomonadati > Pseudomonadota > Alphaproteobacteria > Hyphomicrobiales > Nitrobacteraceae > Bradyrhizobium > Bradyrhizobium sp. SZCCHNR1051. The sequence continues at coordinate 73,715 of NZ_JAUEYJ010000008.1, forward strand.
AAGCCGACCTTGATCAATGCCGTGATCGATCCTGCAGCCGGATCCGAGAGCGGCCGTATCGGCAACCTCAATCCGCAGAGCGTGCTGACGAAGAAGAAGTAAGGCCACCCGCAAGACATCACCTGCCCGCCGATGCGGGATGACCAATCGTTACGGAGAGCAACACATGACCAAGGCGCTCGAGGGCGTTCGCATTCTCGATTTCACCCACGTCCAGTCCGGACCGACCTGCACCCAGCTGCTGGCCTGGTTCGGCGCCGACGTGATCAAGGTCGAGCGGCCGGGCGTGGGTGACATCACCCGCGGCCAGCTCCAGGACATTCCCAACGTGGACAGCCTCTATTTCACGATGCTGAACCACAACAAGCGGTCGATTACGCTCGACACCAAGAACCCCAAGGGCAAGGAGGTTCTGACCGAGCTGATCAAGAAGTGCGACGTGCTGGTCGAGAATTTCGGCCCCGGCGTGCTCGATCGCATGGGCTTCCCCTGGGAGAAGATCCAGGCGATCAACCCGAAGATGATCGTCGCCTCGATCAAGGGCTTTGGCCCTGGCCCCTACGAGGATTGCAAGGTCTACGAGAACGTCGCCCAGTGCACCGGCGGCGCCGCCTCGACCACCGGCTTCCGTGACGGCCTGCCGCTGGTCACCGGCGCGCAGATCGGCGATTCCGGCACCGGCCTGCACCTCGCGCTCGGCATCGTCACCGCGCTCTATCAGCGCACCCACTCCGGCAAGGGCCAGCGCGTCACCGCCGCGATGCAGGACGGCGTGCTCAACCTCTGCCGCGTCAAGCTGCGCGACCAGCAGCGCCTCGACCACGGTCCGCTCAAGGAATACAGCCAGTTCGGCGAGGGCGTGCCGTTCGGCGATGCCGTGCCGCGCGCCGGCAATGATTCCGGCGGTGGCCAGCCGGGCCGCATCTTGAAGTGCAAGGGCTGGGAGACCGACCCGAACGCCTACATCTACTTCATCACCCAGGCCCCGGTCTGGGAGAAGATCTGCGACGTGATCGGCGAGCCGACCTGGAAGACCGATCCGAACTACGCCAAGCCCGCCGCCCGCCTGCCGCGCCTGAACGAGATCTTCGGCCGCATCGAGCAGTGGACCATGACCAAGACCAAGTTCGAGGCCATGGACATCTTGAACGAGTTCGACATCCCCTGCGGCCCGATCCTGTCGATGAAGGAAATCGCCGAGGACGAGTCGCTGCGCAAGACCGGCACCCTGGTCGAGGTCGACCATCCGACCCGCGGCAAGTATCTCTCGGTCGGCAACCCGATCAAGCTGTCGGACAGCCCGGCCGACGTCACCCGCTCGCCGCTGCTCGGCGAGCACACCGACGAGGTCCTGCGCCAGGTGCTGGGCTTCAGCGACCACCAGGTCGCCGAAATCCACGACTCCGGCGCGTTGGATCCGCCGCGCAAGGAAGCCGCGGAGTAAGCAAGCCACAGGACAGGCGCGGCGCGATTGCCGCCGCGCTTGCTGCGTCAATTCATCAAGCCGCCGGTAGACCCGGCGGCTTTTTGATTCCTCCGGTGGAAGGATTTTTCCCTTTCACCGCGATCGACGAGACCCGGACTCGGAACTGCGGCCGTCGTTCGCGCATGAGGTAGCTATCCTCATTTGGGTCCGGCACGTCGTTGACGCTTCTTCGCTCCGACCGGCACAGTTGCGGAGAAGGGAGGCGGTTGCGGGTCCGGAACGAAATTGTTGAAGTCGGCGAGGCAGGTCGCTTCCCGTGTCTTTGTACCCGCGCAGATGAGCTTGCCATCAGCCGTGTAAATCAATCTGCCGCGTTGATCTCGACCGGTCCACTCAGCCCCCTCAATTTCACAAGTCGACCGATGTAAAGGAGCAAGATCGTTTTTTCTGGCAAAGCTCGTGTCGGAGGCAATGAAGCTGACGTCGAGCCCAGCTCCCGGGTGATCTGGATGTGCTGCGACCGGATAAAATCTGAGGACGGCGCTTCGATCGTCTGTAAAGCGTCCGCCTCCGCCATACGTCGTACCCTGAGGCCACAGTCCAAGGGCATGAAGCCAGGGACTCCGGCTGATCGCGCTCCACGACGACCTGTAGTCAGTCTTCATTTTGCGTCCTTGATGGATGAACGACAGAAGCAATTTGCCGTCAGGCGACAAATCGCATTTTTCAGGATAGATGCGTCCCTTCAGCCAGGCGCCCGGATAGAACGCATCATTCTTCGTGTTCCAGCGGATGACATGAAACCAGTCCGACGGACCCCGACGGAAGACGACGGCTTCATGGGCTTCACGGGCAAATATCACAAACAGACGAGGGGCGATTTTCTTGTCAGCCACATTTGCACCCGAAGGCAGAGATCGACGCCAATTTGCTATGACGTTGATCCAGCCGCCGAGGCAGTATCAAACTGGCACCGAATTGTGAATACGGCCAAGCGGTGGTGTGGTCAGGGACTGTTGCCCGACAAACTTGCCGCACGACGCGTGACCTGGGAGCTAGGCTGCGCCTTCAAGACCAGGTCGAAGCTGGGGCGCGTCTTTCCGTCCTGGAACACCACGCCATCTGGGCTGAAGGCGATCTTGTCGGCGTTGCCGTCAAGCGTCCGCCACGCGCAGGACAGAGCAACGATGCCATATGCCGAAACCGGCTCGACCTCGCCGGGGGCTGCGACACCATTGCCGTTGGCGTCGCGCCACAGGGCGAGGCCGGCCAGTTCGTTGCCGGTCAAGACTCCGTCGCGGTCGTCGTCTAGTGCGGCCAGCGGCGCATATCCGTTGTTCCAGAACATCCAGAACGTCACGTTGCCGAACAACTGCCGTCCGCTGGTGATCTTGCCATCGCGCGTCGGGTCGCTCACCAGCCAGGCCGCTTTGGGGGTAATCCAGCTCCATTCGCGACCCAGCCCGCTGCCGTCCACGTCGAACGTCACCCGCGCGTCGGGGGCTTCGAGGTCGGCGGGAGTAAGCCCATCGGCCAGCGGCACGGCAATGGGAGTGACCGCGTACGGCAGCTTCCCCAGGGTGGCGACGCGATCCTTTAATGTCTCGATCTCGCGCTTGTCCCACACGGCGCTGAGAAGCGGGATGAGGTAGGAGGCGACTTCGCCGGTCAGCGTCTGCCCGCCGAGACCAAGCATCGTGAGGCTCTTTTCCTTCTCCCAGGCGGCGGCTGCGATCTTTCGATAGAGCTTCACCGCATCGTCCTTGTTGCCGGCCTGCTCCGTCAGCCAAGCGAGGCCGAGCTGGATGACGAGGTCGTCCTTGTCCAGCTCCAGTGCCTGCTTGTAGGCTTTCAACGCGGCTTGGAGATGAGCCCAGGAGGCCGCGTTCAACGCGGGGTCAGCGGCAGACCTGACCACGCCAAAAGGAACGACCGGCGGCGCCATGCCATGGTAGGCCTTCGGCACCGCCAGCGGGTCGGCCTTCTGGGCATAGGCCATGCCATGCGCACGACCAAGGTTCACCCATGCCTCGAGGCTGGCCGGATTGTCCCTGACGATCTTTTCCAGGTTTGCAATGAGCCGGGCGACCGGGACCTGCTCCACTTCCACGGCCACAAACCTGCCGAGCGCCGGCGACGTCGTGGCAAAAACAACCAAAAGAAGCAATATACGCACGCAACAACTCCATTCTGCAGGAACTCGTTCACCGACGGCGCGAGCGGCTGGATCACGCCTGTGCCGCACACATGCCCAGCGCCGATTGGTCGTCGGTTGCCGTGGTTCGGGTTCAGAAGGGAACGAGATCTTTTACGAACCTCGCCACGAAGTACCGTGGCAGAAATACGGTGGAACACACGATGACAGTGTATAAAACTCCTTCGGGCCTCGAAGCACATGATCATTCGGCGCGTCGCGCCATCGCCGCCGGGCTGAGTTCAATGCACTGTCACCAAACCTTCGGCGATACTACGGGCTGTCCTCCTAAGCCTGCCCATGTGTGACGGAAAGCTGTCGTTGCTCAGCGAGGTTACAAGTCAAAAGGGATCGCGCCAAATGGCTGGAGCTTTCGGAGACAATGCTGACGAAGCGCGGATCGTGATCGCAAGGGTCGCCCGGCGCCTGATTTTGCGCTTCGTCGTTGCCGCGATGACCCCGGCCGTGGGTCACGCCTTTGCGCAGGGCGCATTCCCAGCGCCGCTACCGGGGCAGGCCGCCGCCCCTCCACAGTTCGACAGCGCGCCGGCGACTGCTGGCGGCCCTTCGGACGTCTGCAAGGGATTTTTTCCCTTGCGCGAGGAGGCACAGCGGCGCGGGCAGCTGATCAAGGCTGCCGCAGAGCGCCGCGCAACGCCGGAAGACGCCTGTGAACTAATTCGCAGTTTCTCTCAGGCCGAACTCAAGATGATCGAATATGTCGAAGCTCATTCGACCGATTGCAGAATTCGGCCTGACGTCGTGGATATGCTCAAGGCCGGCCACAAGAAAACCGAGACCTTGCAGACGAGAGTCTGCACGATCGCGCAGTCGGGCAGCCTAGGTCAAAGCGACGTCCTGGGGCCGCCCAAAAGAGAACCGGCTGGACCAGTTGGCGATTTCTGGATGTTTCGATAGGCAACCGCACTGCCCCATCAAAGCCTGGCGTGGCGCGAGGGCGGACGGACTCTTCCGTCCAAGTCCGATCACTTCGGACTCTGTGAACCGGGCGGATCAAATCCAGCACGCTTTCGAAACCGCTTCTCGATCATTCGGTGGCGCATCACGCGATGGATGGCTGGGCCGTATTGTTGAGCGCCAAGCGTGTCGCACGTGCTCAGCGCACATACTCCACCAGGGTGTGATCCTCCTCCTCGAGCTCGGCGTCGATGATCTCTGCGATCAGTGTTCAATCACCCTTGGCCAAACCGGCGCCGATCTTCGGATAACCGATTCGGTGCTCGGGATATCTGAGTTTCACTTCCTTCATGACCGCTCTGACGGCAGCGTAATCAACGAGAACGCCGGGCCCGCGCCAGTGGAACTGGGTGACGGTCGCCGCCGATATGGCTCCCACTTTTCGCGGCTGCCCTTCGTCGTCGACAGATCGGCCGCACAGGCCTCGGGAAAGGATTCCTTGATGCGCTTCGCAAGCCCTGCCCCATGGCGCACTGGCAATTGCAACCATGCACGATCACGTCGAAATGCCCGTCCAGCGCGAGTTTCATCAGATCCCCCTTGATGATCTTAATCGAACGCAACTCATACGGTTGCTGTGTTCCGTCGACGCGTCAGGAGCGCTTGAGCTCGGTGAAGTCGGACAGGTCGCTGCAGGACTCCGTTCCGAGAAGAATGCTGAGCATCTCCCCGTCCCGGTAGGCAAAGACGAGATTGTCCCTCACCACGATTCCGAACGCGTTCGCGCGATACAGCGCGACGCACACGGCCGGCATCGTGCCGCCGCGCAGCAGCCCGCCATAGCGCTGGTAGGGCGGCGTGATCTTGGCATCGCGCAGCACGTGGCGATAGCGGTAGAACGCCCGGATCTGCTCGGCCACCAGCGACCGGTAGTTCCTGGGCATCTCGGCCGCAACGGCGGCTGTCTCTCTCGGGTCGGGCCTCTCAGGCGGGAAAAACGCGCGCCGCTCGGCGCTACTGCACGCCATGAGCGTCAACGCACAAACGACAATGCCGCTCAGGGACGCCAACCTCTTCCCCGGCCGCCACGTTCGCCCCATGAACGCCCCCTCGATCCCTGCCAGCCCGATAGCGGGCAACTATCACTACACCCCCTCCTTCACAGTCAACGGATTTCTGGAGCAGCAATGGTCGGCTTGGAGATTTGCCGGCATGTGAGTTGACCGCACCGCCGATCCGCTCGATTCTGCTCGCATGGACGAAAACGAACTGCTCGCCCGCTTCGGTCTCACGCCGGTTGCGGAGGATCTTCCTGAGATCCGACGTCTCCTCCAAGCCGAGACGGCCGACACCGCTCGCGCCAGCAATGAGCCGTTGCTGCTGCTGTGCATACAGCTGTTCTCGGCCGGCAACGCCAGTGATGCTCTTCTGATCTACGAGGCCAAGATGTCGTCGTTCGACGCAGGATGCTATATCGACATTCAGTTCGTCTGCGGGGCTGGTCTCGAAGCCACTGAAGAATTCCTGCGTTCGAGCAGCGCCGCCGAAGCGAAAGAGCTTCTTGCCAGACTTCAGGATGATAAGCGCGCCGGCGCTTTTGATGGTTTCATGCCGCGGCAACACCTTGCTTTCTACCGGCGCTACTACGGGCTCGCTTCCTAAGCTGCCCGTGCCTGCTTGATCTAAGCCGTGATTAACGAATGGTGGCTGACACTCCTGCGCAGCCATGCGGCCCGACGGGCCGTCCTCGAACAGACAAGCTTGCCTTAGACGTCTTCCAGCTCTTTCGAGGTTGAACGCTTACCTGCCGAATATTCCGCCCACCACCCGATGCATCGCGCCGCCGATCGCGCCGATGGGACCTCCCACATTCCGCTGATGTCGCGCGCGCCCCGCGCTGCGACGGGCCTGGCGGTCGGATTTGGCAGCCTCGGTGGCCGCGTCCATCAGCGCCTTGTGCTGGGCGGCGTTGAGGAAGCCGGTCGCGGGGTAGCCGCGCTCCTCCTGCCAATGGACGAGGGCGGCGCGGGTCGAATCGTCGAACGTCCCGTTGATCTTGGTGCCGAACCCGAGCCGGGTCAGCCCTCGTTGCACGGCGCGACGCTTCGCCTTGGTGAGGCCGATCTGATTCTCGGCCTGCTGATTGGCGTCCTGGGCAGCGATCACGGTATCGGTGGGTGCCGACGCTTCACGAGGTGTGCTGCTCAGACCAGCGTGAGCGACCTGCGCGCTTCCGGCGATCGCCAGGATGGACAGTGCCAGGATCAAGGCGCGCATGGCCTTTCCTTCGCCCTCAGGTCTGCTGATGATACGTTTCGAGGAATACAGCGCGACGGACTGAACGATCAACATCCGGCGGCGCCACTCCGCTTCATTGCAGAGTAACTGCGGCCCGGGCAGCACAGTTCCCTCACCTCGGGCCGATTGTTCCGTCGCGTTGCACGCGGGGGGATCGACGAATGGGATGGCAGCTCTCAGCAGTCGCCGAGATACCCCGACTTTTGCCGGCTCGGTCCGCCAAGCAGGATCGAGACGATCCGGTGCCCAGGTTGGGCGGCTCTTTCCATATGAAAATGCCGCCTTCGATAGGGAATTCAAATTGTAACATTCCTGCTGCAGCGCAAAATCCTCATACCGCCATGCAATATGATCCATTGTATCTGGCATCTGGTATACGTAAATTCTCCTCAGTCAGAACGTCCTACCGCCCAACTGATGGAGACAAACCATGGCCAAGACCGTCGCCCTCCCCCTCGTCAACTCCGTGTCCCTGTTCGGCCGCTTCCTGGCCGCCCTCGACCGCGTGCTGATGACCAGCGCCCGCGCCGCCAACCGCAACGGCGACCTGCCGTATTTCGGCCTCTGAGGCCGGCGCGCTTCGCGCGCGCAAGCAGCATCGAAGCCCAATCAAGAGCCCCGGACCTCCGGGGCTTTTGCTTTTGCGACACCCCCGCGGCCTGCGACAAATTGGCCCCGTGAGCATCCCAACCGATCTCCTCAATTGCGGTCGGTCACCTCTTCATACCAAAATCAAATCGGTCGATTTGCTGCGGATGCACGTCTTGCTGCATGACCCAGGCCGCCACCACAACTTTTGGCTGCATGGGCCTTGCGAGAGTGTCCAAGGCCGGCGACGACCTGAAGCGCGTCACGGTGGAGGATGACACCAGCCGGACTCGACGGGTCAGTGGTTCGATTGGGCATAGCGGCCGGAAGAAGCCGTGCGGTCCGGGAATGAAGGGGAGAAAGCGTCGATGAAGCGTTCCATGCGCGTGGCCGTTGTGGCCGGCGTCGCCCTGATGGTGGGGCATATCCCGGCTCTGGCGGGATGGGAGCCCGTCCGGCCCGTCGAGTTCATCGTTCCGGCCGGAACCGGCGGCGGTGCCGACCAGATGGCTCGGACGATTCAGGGCATCGTCACCAAGCACAATCTGATGAAGCAGCCGCTGGTCGTCATCAACAAGTCCGGCGGTGCCGGTGGCGAAGGCTTCCTCGACGTCAAGGCGTCAGCCGGCAACCCCCACAAGATCATCATCACCCTGTCGAACCTGTTCACGACGCCGCTCGCGACCGGCATTCCGTTCAGCTGGAAGGACCTCACACCGGTCGCCATGCTGGCGCTCGACGAATTCGTGCTCTGGGTCAACGCCGACAAGCCCTACACGACCGCCAAGGACTACATCGACGCGGTCAAGCAAGGCGCGGGCACCCTCAAGATGGGCGGCACCGGCTCGAAGCAGGAAGACCAGATCATCACGGTAGCCATGGAGAAGGCGACCGGCGCCAAGTTCACCTACATCCCCTACAAGGGCGGTGGCGAAGTGGCCGTGCAACTGGTCGGCAACCACATCGATTCCACCGTCAACAATCCGATCGAAGCGGTGGCGCAATGGCGCGGCGGCAAGGTCAGGCCGCTCTGCGTGTTCGACGACAGGCCGATGGGCTACGGCGAGCCGATCACCGACGGCAAGGCCTGGAAGGACATTCCGACCTGCAAGTCGCAGGGCCTCGACATCGAATACCTGATGCTGCGCGGCATCTTCATGTCGCCGCGGGCCACCAAGGACCAGATCGAATACTACGTCGACCTGTTCAAGAAGGTGCGGGAAACCCCGGAATGGCAGGACTTCATGAAGACCGGCGCCTTCAACACCACCTTCATGACCGGTGCGGACTACGCGAAGTGGGTTGAGACCGAAGAGAAGCGTCACGAGCTCCTGATGAAGGAAGCCGGCTTCCTCGCCTCGAACTGAGCGGCTCGCATGAGAAGCCAGGGAGGATCCGCCGGGCCCAGCCACAAGGCGGTCGAACTCGGCGTCACGCTCGCGATCGCGCTGTTCGGGATCATCGTGATCCTCGGCAGCGTGAAGGCGGGGATCAATTGGGGCGCCGAGGGGCCGCGCGCGGGATTCTTCCCGTTCTACGTCGGCCTGTTCATCATCGCGGCGAGCGCGATGAATGTCCGCAACACGCTGCGCGAGGCTGACGGCAGCGTCTTCGCCGAATGGCGTCAGCTCCGCCAGGTCATGAGCGTGGTGGTGCCGACGGCGATCTATGTCGGCGCCCTGCCCTTCACCGGCCTGTACGTCGCCTCCATGATCTTCATCGCCTGGTTCATGCGTTGGCTTGGCAAATATGGCTGGTTCACGGTGGCAGCGGTCGCGATCGGCATGCCGGTCGTGACCTATCTGATCTTCGAGCGCTGGTTCATGGTCCCCCTCCCCAAGGGGCCGGTCGAGGATTGGCTCGGACTCTGACAAGAAAACTCATCCGCTGAGGGTTGCAGGACCAAGCTGGCATGGAAGAACTCGCCAATCTGTTTCACGGCTTCGCAGTCGCGCTCCAGCCCTTCAACATCATGGTGATGATCCTCGGGATCGTGCTCGGGGTGATCATCGGCGTGCTGCCGGGACTGGGCGGCGCCAACGGCGTCGCGATCCTGCTGCCGCTGACCTTCAGCATGCCGCCGACCTCGGCCATCATCATGCTGTCCTGCATTTATTGGGGCGCCTTGTTCGGCGGCGCCATCACCTCGATCCTGTTCAACATACCCGGCGAACCATGGTCGGTCGCGACCACGTTCGACGGCTACCCGATGGCGCAGCAGGGCAAGGCCGGCGAGGCGCTCACGGCAGCGTTCACCTCGTCCTTCGTCGGCGCGCTGTTCGCGGTCATCATGATCACGCTGATCGCGCCACTGGTGGCCGGCTTCGCGCTTCAGTTCGGCCCGGCCGAGAAATTCGCCGTCTACTTCCTCGCCTTCTGCAGCTTCGTCGGCCTGAGCAAGGAGCCGCCGTTCAAGACGATCGCGGCGATGATGATCGGCTTCGCACTCGCGGCCGTCGGCCTGGATTCCATCACCGGCCAGCTCCGGCTCACCTTCGGCATCACCGAGCTGCTCAACGGTTTCGACTTCCTGATCGCCGTGATCGGCCTGTTCGGCATCGGCGAGATCCTGCTGACGATGGAGGAAGGCCTGAGCTTCCGTGGCGGCAACGCGCAGATCAATCTGCGGGTGGTGCTGCACACCTGGAAGGAGATGCCGGCGTATTGGCTGACGTCGCTGCGCTCCTGCGTGATCGGCTGCTGGATGGGCATCACCCCCGCCGGCGCGACACCGGCGTCGTTCATGAGCTACGGCATCGCCAAGCGCCTCTCCAAGCGCGGCAAGAATTTCGGCCATGGCGAGATCGAGGGCGTCGTCGCGCCGGAGACGGCGGCCCATGCGGCGGGCACGGCTGCGCTGCTGCCGATGCTGTCGCTCGGCGTGCCCGGCTCCCCCACGGCGGCGGTGCTGCTCGGCGGCCTCTTGATCTGGGGCCTCCAGCCCGGCCCGATGCTGTTCGTCGAGCAGAAGGAATTCGTCTGGGGTCTGATCGCCTCGATGTATCTCGGCAACCTCGCCGGCCTGCTCGTCGTGCTGACCTGCGTGCCGGTCTTCGCGGCGATCCTGCGCATTCCCTTCAGCATCATCGCCCCGCTCATCCTGGTGCTCTGTGCCATCGGCGCCTATTCGGTGCACAGCAGCACGTTCGACGTCGTGCTGATGCTGGTGTTCGGCGTGCTCGGCTATCTGTTCAAGAAGTGCGGCTATCCGCTCGCGCCGCTGGTGCTCGCCATCGTGCTCGGCGACAAGGCCGAGGAGGCCTTCCGGCAGTCGCTGCTGGGATCCCAGGGATCGCTCGCGATATTCTTCTCCAACGGACTGGTCGGCACCATCATGGCGCTCGGGTTGATCGCGCTGTTCTGGTCGGCGATCCAGCAGGGCTACAACCGGTTGCGGGCCGTCGCCGCGTAACTCGCCCCTACTCCGATAGTTGAGCTACAAATATCCTCTGCTGCGTCGTATTGTCGCTGCAGCGATTTGCCTTGCTTCTACAGGCTTTTTTCGTCGATCGCTGGGCTACCAGCGAGCACGGGGTCGATGAATCCGCTTGTCTATTGGCATATCATATACCAAACTCCGCATAGCTGTTAGGACAAAAATAGACAGCCCTGGAGGAAACATGACGGACTTGGCTCACGCGGGGGCGCCCGCATCTGCAAGAGTAAGCGACGCCTATCGCTGGACGCAGCTCGCGGTTGGCGTCCTGGCGATGGTGATGATCGCCAACTATCAATATGGCTGGACCTTCTTCGTCCCGGATATCGCCAAGACGTTCGGCTGGGATCGCGCCTCGATCCAGTGGGCCTTCACCCTGTTCGTGCTGTTCGAAACCTGGCTCGTGCCGGTCGAGGGCTGGTTCGTCGACAAATACGGCCCGCGCATCGTCGTGCTCGTCGGCGGCGTGCTCTGCGCGATCGGCTGGATGATCAACGCCTACGCCACCTCGCTCAACGGCTACTATCTCGGCATGATCATCGCGGGCATCGGCGCCGGCGGCGTCTACGGCACCTGCGTCGGCAACGCGCTGAAGTGGTTTCCGGACAAGCGCGGCCTCGCGGCAGGCATCACGGCAGCCGGCTTCGGCGCCGGCTCGGCGCTGACAGTCGCGCCGATCCAGGCTATGATCCGCGACTCCGGCTTTCAGACCACCTTCCTGTATTTCGGTCTCGGCCAGGGCATCATCATCGTCATCCTCGCCTTCTTCCTGTTCGCGCCCAAAGAAGGCCAGGTGCCGGCCGTTGCTCAGAACACGAACCTGGTGCAGAGCCGTCGCAACTACAACCCGACCGAAGTGATCCGTCAGCCGATCTTCTGGCTGATGTACTTCATGTTCGTGATCGTCGGCGCCGGCGGCCTGATGGTGACGGCCAACCTCAAGCCGATCGCCGGCGACTGGAAGGTCGACAACATTCCGGTGACGCTGATCGGCATGACCATGACGGCGGTGACTTTCGCAGCCACCATCGACCGCGTGCTGAACGGCCTGACGCGTCCGTTCTTCGGCTGGATCTCCGACAACATCGGCCGCGAGAACACGATGTTCATCGCGTTCGGCATGGAAGGCATCGGCATCTGGGCGCTGTACATGCTGGGCCATGATCCCGTGTGGTTCGTGATCCTCTCCGGCTTCGTGTTCTTCGCCTGGGGTGAGATCTACTCGCTCTTCCCCTCGACCTGCACCGACACGTTCGGCACCAAGTTCGCCACCACCAATGCCGGCCTGCTCTACACCGCCAAGGGCACGGCCGCGCTGCTGGTGCCGATCGCGAACTACATGCAGCAATCGAGCGGCAACTGGGATCGCGTCTTCATCATCGCGGCCGGCGCCAACATCCTGGCATCGATCCTCGCGATCGCGGTGCTCAAGCCCTGGCGGAGGGTCGTGGTGCAGAAATCGACGCTCTGACGCATCCCTTCGCGCTGCAACAAAAATAAAAAGAACGCTTCCAGATCGACGACGCTCGGCATTTTGCCGAGCGTTTTCTTTTGCTTGGCGGACGATTTCGGTCTCGCTGCAAAGCAACATGTCGCACCCTGTGTCGCAGGCCATATTGCGGACTGGAATATATTATACCAGAATGGTTCCGTGCGCAGATGAGGAGCGCGCTTGCAGCGGCATCCTCCAAGAGAGCGCGTTTGGGAGGACACATGGTTTCCAGCACAGAGGCAACACCGCCTGTCCAGGCACAGTCCAGCGGCTTCCGCTGGATCCAGCTCGCAATGGGCATCGTCTGCATGGCGATGATCGCCAACCTGCAATATGGCTGGACGCTGTTCGTCGATCCGATCGACGCGAAGTTTCACTGGGGTCGCACGGCGATCCAGCTCGCCTTCACGATCTTCGTCGTCACCGAAACCTGGCTCGTGCCGGTCGAGGCCTGGTTCGTCGACAAATACGGTCCGCGCGTCGTCATCATGTTCGGCGGCGTCATGATCTCGCTAGCCTGGATGCTGAACTCCTACGCCGACTCGCTCACCCTGCTCTACGCCGGCGCCGTCATCGGCGGCATCGGCGCGGGCGCAGTGTACGGCACCTGCGTCGGCAATGCGCTGAAATGGTTTCCCGACCGCCGCGGCCTCGCCGCGGGTGCCACCGCCGCGGGCTTCGGCGCCGGTGCCGCGCTGACCGTGGTGCCGATCGCCAGCATGATCGCCTCGAGCGGCTATCAGAGCGCCTTCTTCACCTTCGGCATCGGCCAGGGGCTGGTCGTGTTCGTGCTCGCGATCTTCCTGCGGCCGCCGACGGTTGCGGCGCCGACCCGCAAGAAGCAGCTCAATCTGCCGCAGAGCAAGATCGACTACACGCCGCCGCAGGTGCTGCGCACGCCGATCTTCTGGATCATGTATCTGGTGTTCGTCATGGTGGCCTCGGGCGGCCTGATGACCGCCGCCCAGATCGCCCCGATCGCCCACGACTTCAAGATCGCCAACGAGCCGGTGACGCTCGCCGGCTTCCAGATGGCGGCGCTGACGTTTGCGATCTCGCTCGATCGAATCTTCGACGGCTTCGGCCGCCCTGTGTTCGGCTGGATCTCCGACACGATCGGTCGCGAGCACACCATGTTCATTGCCTTCGGCACGGCCGCTTTGATGCTGCTGACGTTGTCGAGCTACGGGCACAACCCGATCGTGTTCGTGCTCGCGACCGCCGTCTATTTCGGCGTGTTCGGCGAAATCTACAGCCTGTTTCCGGCGACCTCGGGCGATACGTTCGGCAGCAAATACGCCGCGACCAACAACGGCATGCTCTACACCGCGAAGGGCACCGCCTCGCTGCTGGTCCCGCTCGCGAGCCTCGTCTCCGCAAAATATGGCTGGCAGGCCGTGTTCGTGATCGGCGTCGGGCTGAACGCGACGGCCGCATTGATGGCGCTGTTCGTGATCAAGCCGCTGCGCCGCGCCTTCATCCTCGGCAAGGAGCCGGTTACCGAGCCGGTGACGCAGGACGCCCGGATGGCGTGACGCCACTGTTTCTTCCCGCGACTTCAGGAGGCGCACCACGGTGCGCCTCCTTTTTTTGCGCCGGGGCAGGACGCTGGCGCGTCATATCCGGCAGCTCCGGCAGTGTCGCTGACGTGTTTTTTCGGTGGCCGAGCGCACGAAAAGCCGTCAAACCCGATTGACTTCTGGCATAACGTATACCAGACTTCCCTCCGTTCACTATCAACAAACGGGAGGGTGCCATGAAAGTCGGAGACATCCTGCGCAACAAGACGGCGCGTGTGATCACGGTGCGAATGAACGAGACCGTCGGCGTCGCGGCGCAGCTGATGCGCGCCAGCAATGTCAGCGCCCTCGTCGTCAAGGACGTCGTCCGCACCGAAGGCAACACCGCGGCCGGCATGTTCACCGAACGCGACGTCGTACGCGCCATCGCCGAGCATGGCGCCGCCGGCGTCAACCTGAAGGTCTCGCAGTTGATCTCGCCGCAGCGGCTGATCTCCTGCAGCACCGAGGATACGCTCGAGCACGTGCGGCACCTGATGAACGTGCACCACATCCGCCACCTCCCCGTCATCGTCGACTTCGCGCTCGCCGGCGTCATCAGCATGCGCGACGTCTCCAGCGCCTTCGACGAAGCGGAAGCTCCGGTCGCCGCCTGACGCGTCCAGCCCGGTCAGCGGAACCGGTTCATGACTGAGAGAGTCTTGTCGGAGCAGCGCGCCGCCTGTTAGAGCGTGATGTTTTTTGCCGGAATCAGGATTCCCGAGTCGGTGAACTTCTGATTCAGATTCCATGCTGGAGCCGGAGGCCAGCACGGATGACACGGCCCTATTCGGAAGACATTCGCGAACGCGCTCTGGCGCGCGCGGATGCAGGCGAGACGGTCCGCTCGATAGCGCAGGCGCTTCGGATCAGCCCGTCCTGCATCAGCAAGTGGAAGAACCTCAGACAGCAGACTGGAGGCGTCGCGCCGGGAAAAATCGGTGGCCACAAGAAGCGGACATTATCCGGGGCCCATGCCGAATGGCTTCGCAAACGTATCCGTTCCGGTCCATTCACCTTGCGCAAGTTAACAGCTGAGCTGGCCGAGCGTGGCATCAGGACTGATGTGCGGGCCGTGTGGACCTTCGTCCACGCCGAAGGCCTGAGCTTCAAAAAAAACGATGCGGGCGGCGGAGCAGGATCGTCCTGATATCGCTCGTAAACGAGCGCGCTGGAAAGCTCACCAAGGCAAGATCGATGTGTCTCGCCTGGTCTTTATCGATGAGACCTGGATCAAGACCAATATGGCCCCGCTGCGTGGTTGGGGACCATGCGGGCAGCGGCTTGAGGCATCTGTGCCGTTTGGTCACTGGAAGACGATGACATTTATCGCAGCACTGCGCTGCGATCGGATCTCGGCACCCTGGGTCATCGATGGCCCGATCAACGGCGAACTCTTCGCCCTCTATGTCGAGAAGGAGCTGGCTCCAACCTTGGTCAAGGGAGATGCCGTGATCCTCGACAATCTCGGAAGCCACAAAGGAAGAAGAGCTCGCGACCTCATCCGTGCAAGAGGAGCGCACCTGCTCTTCTTGCCTCCCTACAGTCCCGACCTCAATCCGATCGAGCAGGTCTTCGCCAAACTCAAGCACCTGATGCGAGATGCAGAACCTCGCACCATCGAAGCGACTTGGCGAAAAGCTGGAGATCTCCTCGATCTCTTCTCGGAAAAGGAGTGCGCCAACTATCTCAGAAACTCAGGATATGTTTCCGTATAAAAACAGCATGCTCTAGGCGGTGCGCAGAGAGGAGCGGCACAGTAAGGTCGCCGCTCATGCCGACCCGACAGGATTCCTCGCGATGAAAGCCTATGTCTACGGCGCCCAGGGCGCCGCGATCACCGATATCGCCAAGCCCGCGCCGAAGGGCACGCAGTTCCTGGTGCGCGTGCGCGCCTGCGGCCTCAATCGCGCCGACCTCGGCATGACAAAGGGGCATGTGCATGGCGCCGCCGGCGGCGTCGGCACCGTGCTCGGCATGGAATGGGCCGGCGAGGTCGCCGAGCTCGGTCCCGACGCCAGGGGCGTCAAGATCGGCGACAAGGTCATGGGCTCGGGCAGCGCGGCGTTCGCCGAATACACCCTTGCCGACCATGGCCGCCTGTTCCACGCGCCGTCGAACATGAACTTCCACGAGGCCGCCACGCTGCCGATCGCACTGACCACGATGCACAACGCCGTCATCACCAACGGCGCTTTGCAGCCGGGCCAGCGCGTGCTGGTGCAGGGCGCGAGCTCCGGCGTCGGCCTGATGGCGATGCAGATCGCAAAGCTCAAGGGCGCCTCGCTGGTGGTGGGCTCCTCGACCGATGCGATGCGCCGCCAACGGCTCAACGAGTTCGGCGCCGATCTCGCCATCGACTCCAGCGATCCCGCCTGGGTCGATCAGGTGCTACAGGCGACCAACGGCGAGGGCGTCGATCTGATCATCGACCAGGTGTCGGGCAAGGTCGCCAATCAGAACCTCGCCGCGACCAAAGTCATCGGCCGCATCGTCAATGTCGGCCGGCTCGGCGGCACCCATGCCGACTTCAACTTCGACCTCCACGCCGCGCGCCGCATCACCTATGTCGGCGTCACCTTCCGCACCCGTTCGATCGAGGAGATCCGTACGATCTTCGACGAGGTGAAAAAGGACATCTGGAGTGCGGTCGAGCAGCGCGCGCTGCGGCTGCCGATCGACCGCGTCTTCGCCTTCGACGACATTGGCGCGGCGTTCGCGCACATGGAGGCGAACAAGCATCTCGGCAAGATCGTGGTGACCTTGTGAACGCAAGCTTCTGAGATTTAGAGGCACTCGAAACAGCGCGCGGTCCACGCCCATGGACCGCGCGATCCTGGCTTTCATGGTGCGGCCTCGGCTGCTACATCCGCCGCCATGAGAGACGCCGCCTCCCATATCGATTCCGGGAAAACCCGTGTCGCCGCGATCTCGATCGCGGCGAGCGCCAGCATGGCCGCGGCGAAGTTCATCGTCGGCATCCTGATCGGCAGTCTCGCGCTCGTCTCCGAGGCACTGCACAGCGCCGTCGACGTCGTCGCCACCGTAATCACCTGGATGGTGGTTCGGGTATCGGACCGGCCGGCCGACGACGAGCATCATTACGGCCACGGCAAGCTGGAGAGCCTGTCGGCGCTCGGCGTCATCGCCCTGCTCTACGTGCTGGCCGGCGGCGTGCTGGTGGAATCCGTCAGCCGGCTGCGCGAGGCGGCGGCGCCGCCGTCGCTGTCGGCGATTCCGTTCGTGGTGCTGCTGGTCGACATCGCCGTCAACTTCTGGCGCGCCCGCGCGCTGCACCGCGCCGCGCACGAGACCCACAGCCAGGCGCTCGCCGCCGACGCGCTGCATTTCGCCTCCGACGTGCTCGGCTCGATCGCCGTCATCGCCGGCCTCGTCCTCACCGCGCTCGGGTTCTGGTGGGGGGATTCCGCCGCCGCGGTCGCGGTCGCCCTGATGATCTCCGTGCTCGGCCTGCGGCTGGCGCGCTCCACCGTAGAAACACTGCTCGACCGCGCGCCAGAGGGTGCGGCCGAGAAGGCGCGCGCCGCGATCCGTTCGATCAATGGCGTCGTCGATGTCGAGCGGCTACGGGTCCGGCTCGTCGGCGCGACGCATTTCGTCGACGCCACGGTGCAGGTGCCGCGCACCTACCCGATCGACCGCGTGCACGAGATCAAGCGCGATGCGCAGGCCGCAGTCGATGCCAGCCTGTCCGGCGCCGACGTCACCTTCACGACGGTGCCGGTCGCGCTCAGCAACGAGAGCGTGCGCGAGCGCATCATGGTGATCGCGCGCAATTCCGGCCTCGCGATCCATCACGTCACCGTCCATGACGTCGGTGGCCGCCTGATCGTCGCGATCGACCTCGAGGTCGACGGCGACATGAGCCTGTTCGGAGCGCATGCGATCGCGCACGAGCTGGAACGCAGCATCCGCGCCGAATTCGGCGCCGACGTCGAGGTCGACACCCATATCGAGCCGCTCGAGCCCGAGCTGCCATTCGGCGTCGATGCGCCAGCGCAGCGGATCGCCGAGATCGCCGAGGCCCTGCAGCGCCTCGCCGCCGAGACCGACATGTACGACGTGCACAATGTCCGCGTCCGCAACACCGAGGCTGGCGAGATCGTCAACTTCCACTGCCGCGCCGCGCCGTCGATGAGCGTGCTGAAGGTGCACGACAATGTCGACCACATCGAGCGCGGGGTGCGTCGCGCCTTCCCGAGCGTCAAGCGCGTCATCAGTCACGCCGAGCCGCCGCACGGCTGAAGCATGAAAGTCATGCTGCGTTCCCGCTTCGGACTCACTCTGCCGGCTTTTCGCCATGGCAATTCCGCATTGGATAAGATTTATTAGCTTTTGCCAAATCGTTGACTCTCGACAGCCCGACAAATCTGGATTCAAATCAACTTGATTCGGAAGCGGCTGGAGCTCTTTCGAAATTCGGGTATCCAAGAAGTTTCGGGGGTCTACAGCATGGCGCGTGCGCATGCCGCGAACGCGTGCGTCCAATCTTCTGATTCCATCAAAGGGTTGGCGCAATCGATCGCGAAACCGGCCTATCAAAGACTGCTGACTGCTGAGCCGGTATTGCGTCGTGCTGTCCCTACTTTGATCATCGCCTTTCTCGTCACCATCTGTCTCGGCGCCTTCGTCCAGGTGCTCGACCAGAGCCGTCAGAAGCGCGGCGCGACCAAGCGCGACCTGGCCGCGATCTCCGACCTGCTCGCCGACCGCATCGGTCATCTGGCGATGCGCCCGGACCGCATCGCCCACATCGAGCATCTGCAGAGCCTGCTGCCCGACCTGATCCCCGCCTGGGGAGCGGCGGCCGGACGCCACGTGATCGTCACCGGCGCCGACCACCGCATCCTGGCCCGGGTTCCGGTCGACGCAGCGCTCGGCGAGAACGACCGCATCCTCGATCTGATCTCGACCGCGCAGCTCTTGGCCACGCCCGGCCTGCAGGGCGCGGTCACCGAGATCACCTTACCGAACGGCCGTCCGGCCTTCGCGGTGTCGCAGTTGATCAAGGCGCTGCCCGGCCGCGTCGTCGTGATCCAGGAGAAGCTTGAGCCGATCTGGGGCTCGGACGCCGCGCTCTCGGTGACCTTGTCGGCGACGACGGGCTTTGTCGTTCTGATCCTGGGCTTCGCCTTCCACTGGCAGTCGACCCGCGCCCGCGAAGGCGACCTGATCAACGACGCGGTGCGTGGCCGCATCGACACCGCGCTCAACCGCGGCCGCTGCGGGCTGTGGGACTGGGACCTGTCGCGCGGGCGCATCTTCTGGTCGAACTCGATGTTCGCGATGCTCGGCCTCGAAAACCGCACCGACCTCCTCACCTTCGGCGAGGTCAACGCGCTGGTGAACTCGGACGACATCGACCTGTTCGCGATCGCCGACCAGCTCGTCGCCGGCGGCATCCACCAGATCGACCAGAGCTTCCGGATGCGCCACACCGAGGGCCACTGGATCTGGCTCCGGGTCCGTTGCGAGCTCAGCCAGGGCACCTCCGACTCCGGCCTGCACCTGATCGGCATCGCGGTCGACGTCACCGAGCAGAAGAGCCTGGTCGAGAAGACCGTCGAGGCCGACCTCCGCCTGCGGGACGCGATCGAGACGATCTCGGAAGCCTTCGTGCTGTGGGACGCCAACAACCGGCTCGTGCTGTGCAACTCGCATTTCCAGAAGCTGCACAAGCTGCCGGACTCCGCCGTGATCCCCGGCACCTCCTACGAGACCGTCATCGAGGTCGGCAAGATGCCGGAGATCCGCACCCGGCTGCACGACCACAGCCAGCAGGCGCCGGGCGGGCGCACCTTCGAGGCCCAGCTCGACGACGGCAGTTGGCTGCACATCTCCGAGCGCCGCACCAAGGACGGCGGCTACGTCTCGGTCGGCACCGACATCACCCGCATCAAGGAGCACGAGCAGAAGCTCGTCGACAACGACCTGCGGCTGCGCGCCACCGTGATCGACCTGCAGCGCTCGCAGAGCGCGCTGGAGCGCCAGGCGATCGAGCTCGCCGACCTCGCCGAGAAGTACTCGCAGGAGAAGACCCGGGCCGAGGAAGCCAACCAGACCAAGTCGAAATTCCTCGCCAATATGAGCCATGAGCTGCGCACGCCGCTCAACGCCATCATCGGCTTCTCCGAGATCATGGGCAGCGGCATGTTCGGCTCGCTCGGCTCGGAGAAGTATCAGGAGTACTGCCACGACATCCTGACCTCTGGTCAGTATCTGCTCGAAGTGATCAACGACATCCTCGACATGTCGAAGATCGAGGCCGGCCGCATGAAGCTCGACATGGAGCCGCTGGACCTCGCCAAGACGCTGGCCGAATCCCTGCGCGTCGTCTCCGGCCGCGCCCAGGACAAGAGCCTGGTGCTCGACGCCGACATCGGAGGCAGCATCCCCGTCGTCGCCGACCGCCGCGCCACCAAGCAGATCATGGTCAACCTGCTGTCCAACGCGGTGAAGTTCACCCCCGAAGGCGGCCGGGTCACGATGCGCAGCCGCGTGTTCGAGGACAAGGTCGTGCTCATCATCGCCGACACCGGCATCGGCATCCCCGCCCAGTCGCTGGCGCGGCTCGGCCGACCGTTCGAGCAGGTCGAGAGCCAGATGACCAAGACCTATCACGGCTCCGGCCTGGGGCTCGCGATCGCCCGCTCGCTGGCCCAGCTGCACGGCGGCTCGATGCGGCTGCGCTCGCGGCTGGAGTTCGGCACCGTGGTCCGCGTCACGCTGCCCCGCGACGCCCATAAGGCAACAGCGAGCATCTCCGTCGCGGCATGAGTTGCGTGCGTGGTGCCGTAGGGTGGGCAAAGGCGCGCCCGCGAGACGCGCGTTGAGCTGTGCTCTCTCGCGCGCCGTGCTCACCGATGTTCGCGACGCAGACGGTGGGCACGCGCCGCCCTGCGGGCGGCTCTTTGCCCACCCTACGCCAGCTACAAAAACGTCGTCCTGCACGGCTGCATCGACAAAGACCGCTGTCGTCCCAGCAACCTCTTGCGGTACATGACGCCCAAGGTCTGCAATCAGCTGCCCTTTTCGCCGCGTGCGCTGACATCGGCCTCGCACTTAGTAAGCAACATTAGCAGAATGTGGTATTGACGCACCTGCGCATCGGCAACTAAGGCAATCGCTCCGAAATCTGGAGTGCCGAGCGTGATCATCGCCTTCATTGTCGCCGCCTTTGCCTATCGTTTCGCCATGCTCGCCGTCTCGATCCGCAACGAGAAGCGGCTGCGCGCCAACGGCGCGACCGAATACGGAGAATCGGTTTCGCGCTGGCTTGCGATCGCCCATGTCGCCTTCTACCTCGCCGCGACGACCGAGGGCCTTGTCCGCGACGCCCCGGTCGACGCCGTCAGCATCACGGGGTTCGTGATCTATCTGTTCGGTGCGGTGATGCTGTTCGTGGTGTCACGGCTGCTCGGCCGGTTTTGGACCGTCAAGCTGATGATCGCGCGGGACCATGCGCTGGTGACGCATCCGCTGTTCCGGATGGTCCGCCATCCCAACTACTTCCTCAACATCCTGCCCGAGCTGATCGGCTACGCCCTGACGCTGCACGCCTATGTCACGCTCGTGGTCGGCATGACCATCTATGCCGTGCCGCTCGTCTTGCGCATCCGGCAAGAGGAGAAAGTGATGCGGGAGAGGTTTGCGGGCTATTAGTCCTGCCACGCCACGATCACCCTCAATTCGGGGGGCGTCAATGGGAGGGCGCGAAGCGGCCTCGCTGACGATGGAAGCTGGAACTCCATATGGTTCGGGACGGCGGATTTCGGGTTCAAGGCCTATAGGTCTTGCCCCGGAACGATGGTGGCTGTCTGACACGTCGGTCGCAGAAAGCGCAATTTTGACCAAGTGCACTGCCACCGGCCTGTGCGAGTTCTCGGGTGAACATCGTCACGACGGAGGACGATCAGATGCTGAAGCGTATATGGCGCGGCTGGACCAGGGCGGCGGATGCCGACGCCTATGAGGAGCTGCTGAGGTCGACAATCTTTCCGGCCATTGTGGATCAGGCAATCGAAGGATTTCTAGGCATCGAGCTGCTGCGCAGACCGCTGGAGGCCGAGGTCGAATTCGTGACGATCATGACCTTCGTCGATCAGGCGGCGGTGGTTCGATTTGCGGGTCCGGCGCATGACACGGCGGTGGTGCCGCCCGCGGCGCGGAAGCTGCTCAGCCGCTATGACAGCCATGCCGCGCATTATGAGCTGAAGACCACGCGCCACGCGCAAGGTCAGGGTTCCCCAACCGCATAAGAGCCCGAAGTCTGCCGATGACGCCAGCGAGGTCGGTGACGACGCCGACCGTCGCCACGGCAGCAACCTGATTGCCTCGTTGCGCTCGCAATGACGAGAGGAGGCAATTTGCGCCGTCATGGTGAGCGCAATCCAGGCCATTGTTCACCGCCGGTGGTGAGACACGGCGTCAGCGGCAACTCAGCTGCCGGACATGCGCCTCACGCCTGCAGGCTCGGTGCGACCTCGCGCGCGACCTGCACCAGGGCTGCGATCAGCGGCGTCATCGGGTCACGCTGCGGGATGACGAGGCCGATCTGGTAGTTGATCACGGGATCGATGATCGGGATCGAGCGCACCTTGTCGGCGAGGCCGAGCGTCTCGGCAAGCTTGGCCGGCATGACACTGGCCCAGCGGCCGGTCTTCACATGGGTGTAGAGCACGAGCAGCGAGTTCGAGGTGAGCGTTGGCGTGACGTCGTTACCGGCGGCGCGCAGCGCGCGATCGATGATGCGGCGGTTCTGCATGTCCGGCGTCAGCAGGCACAGCGGCACCTGCCCGACCTCCTGCCAAGTCACCTGCTCGCGATCGCCGAACATCGCGTCGGGCGCGGTCAGCAGGCGGTAGCTTTCGTTGTAGAGCGGGATGGTTCTGACACGGCCGATCGGCTCGTTCTCGATGTAGGTCAGGCCGGCATCGACCTCGAGATTCTCCAAGAGGCCGAGCACGTCGGCCGACGTGCACGACATGATGCGGAACCGGACCTCCGGATGCTTGGCGCGGAACGGCGTCGTCAGCGAGGCCACCATGCCGAGCACGGTCGGCACCGCCGCGATGCGGATCTCGCCCGACAGCTTGTCCTTGAGGCCGTTGATCTCCTGGCGCATCGCCCGGAAGTCGCCGACGATCCGGCGCGCCCAGTCCAGCGTTCGCTCGCCTTCGGGCGTGAACCCCTGGAACCGCGATCCCCGCTGCACCAGCATCACGCCAAGGATCTCCTCCAGCTGCTTGATGCTGGTCGACATGGTCGGCTGGGTGACGCCGCACGCCTCCGCCGCCCGGCCAAAATGACGCTCCTTGGCCAACGCCAGCAGCAGTTCGAGCTTGTCGATCAAGAGGTCGGCCTTCCAGCGGTTGAACGGCCCGGTTCCGCACGTTTTCGGCGTTGCCAGCCATGGTGAAACCCTATCACGACGAGGGGGGCGCCGACATGGTAAAACACGCCGCAGCCCTGTCGCGCGAACGCCTGTTTTTCGTCAACTTCTAGCTATCTCTCGATTGCGTTTCGCTATCGCAGCACGGGACTGCTTTATTGATATCTCGAGCAATTCCAATTTGGATGTGCGAAACGCTTGCAACGCAGAATCGGGATCAGGATGACGCCGGTGTACGAAAGTTGGGACGCGGCGCGCGGCGCCGAGATCATCGCCGAACATAGCAGCATGGAGGGCGCAACCTTGCCCATCCTCCATGCGTTGCAGGAGACGTTCGGCTACGTGCCGGAGGATGCCATTCCGATGATCGCGTCCGCCCTGAACCTGTCGCGCGCCGAGGTTTACGGCGTGTTCACGTTCTACCATGATTTCCGCGCCAAGAAGGCCGGTCGTCACGTGCTGAAGCTGTGCCGCGCCGAAGCCTGCCAGGCAGCCGGCGGTGATGCGCTCGCGGCGCGCGCCGAGGCCAAGCTCGGCGTCGCCCTCGGCAACACCACGGCTGACGAGCGCGTCACGCTCGAGCCGATCTACTGTCTCGGGCTGTGCGCAACCGCGCCGTCGGCCATGCTCGATGGACGCCTGGTCGGCCGGCTCGACGAAGCCCGGATCGATGCTCTCGTCTCGGAGGCCCAGCGATGAGCGTGCGTCTTTTTGTCCCGTGTGATGCCGGCGCGCTCGCTGTCGGCGCCGATGAGGTCGCGCAGGCGCTGCACAAGGCGGCGCTGGAGCGCAATGTCGACATCGAGATCGTCCGCAACGGCTCGCGTGGGTTGTATTGGCTGGAGCCGCTGGTCGAACTGGAGACGGCGCAGGGCCGCTTCGGCTTTGGTCCCGTGACCGCTGAGGACGTGCCGTCGCTGCTGGATGCGATCATCGCCGACAAGTCGCACAAGCTTTCGCTCGGCCTGACCGAGGAGATCCCGTGGCTGAAGCGGCAGACCCGCCTCACCTTCGCCCGCTGCGGCATCGTCGACCCGCTGTCACTCGAGGACTACCGCGCCCATGGCGGCTACAAGGGTCTCACGCGCGCGCTGACGCTGTCGCCGGATGCGGTGATCGCCGAGGTCACGACGTCGGGCCTGCGCGGCCGCGGCGGCGCCGGCTTCCCGACCGGCATCAAGTGGAAGACGGTGGCGCAGACGGCGGCCGACCGCAAATACGTCATCTGCAATGCCGACGAGGGCGACAGCGGCACCTTCGCCGACCGTATGCTGATGGAAGGCGATCCCTTCGTGCTGATCGAAGGCATGACCATCTGCGGCATCGCGGTGGGCGCCACCAAGGGCTACATCTACACGCGCTCCGAATATCCGCACGCGATCGCCACCATGACCAAGGCGATCGACATCGCCCGGAAGGCCGGCCTGCTCGGCGACAAGATCGCCGGCTCCAACCACACCTTTGATCTCGAGGTGCGCACCGGCGCCGGCGCCTATGTTTGCGGCGAAGAGACCGCGCTGATGGAAAGCCTCGAAGGCAAGCGCGGGCTGGTTCGCGCCAAGCCGCCGCTGCCCGCCCATCATGGCCTGTTCGGCAAGCCGACCGTGGTCAACAACCTGCTATCGTTCGCCGCGATCCCCTTCATCCTCAATGAAGGCGCCAAGGCCTATGCCGATTTCGGCATGGGGCGCTCGCGCGGCACGATGCCGATCCAGATCGCCGGCAACGTCAAGTTCGGCGGCCTGTTCGAGACCGCGTTCGGCATCACGCTGGGCGAACTCGTCGACGACGTCGGCGGCGGCACCCTCACTGGCCGCCCTGTCCGCGCGGTGCAGGTCGGCGGGCCGCTCGGCGCCTACTTCCCGCGTGCGCTGTTCGACACGCCGTTCGACTACGAGGCGTTCGCGGCCAAGGACGGCCTGATCGGCCATGGCGGCATCGTCGTGTTCGACGACACCGTCGACATGTCGAAGCAGGCACGCTTCGCGATGGAGTTCTGCGCCATCGAATCCTGCGGCAAGTGCACGCCGTGCCGCATCGGCTCGACCCGCGGCGCCGAGACCATCGACAAGATCCGCCGCGGCGAGCGCGTCGCCGAGAATATCGCTCTGGTCGAGGACCTCTGCGGCACTATGAAGCTCGGCTCGCTGTGCGCACTTGGCGGCTTCACGCCCTACCCTGTGCTATCAGCGCTCAGGCACTTCCGCGAAGATTTCGGACCCCAGCAGCCGCGCCTGCAGGCCGCGGAATAGGCTATCGGGAAAGGACACCGACCATGTCGCTCATCCACGAAACCGATTACGGCACGCCCCGCTCCAAGTCCGAGACGATGGTCACGCTCACCATCGACGGTCAGAGCATCACCGTTCCCGAAGGCACCTCGATCATGCGCGCGGCCATGGAGGCCGGCACGCAGATCCCGAAGCTGTGCGCGACCGACATGGTCGATGCGTTCGGCTCCTGCCGCCTCTGCCTCGTCGAGGTCGAAGGCCGTGCCGGCACCCCGGCCTCCTGCACCACACCGGTGGCCGCGGGCCTCGTCGTCCACACCCAGACCGAGCGGCTGAAGAAGCTGCGCAAGGGCGTGATGGAGCTCTACATCTCCGACCATCCGCTCGACTGTCTGACCTGCGCCGCGAATGGCGATTGCGAGCTGCAGGACATGGCCGGCGCGGTCGGCCTGCGCGACGTCCGTTACGGCAACCAGGGTGAGAACCACGTGTTCGCCGACGCCTGCGGCGAGGCCAATCCGGCCTGGCTGCCGAAGGACGAGTCGAACCCCTATTTCACCTACGATCCCTCCAAGTGCATCGTCTGCTCGCGCTGCGTCCGCGCCTGCGAGGAAGTGCAAGGCACGTTCGCGCTGACCATCTCCGGCCGCGGCTTCGACAGCCGGGTGTCGCCGGGCATGAGCGAGAGCTTCCTCGGCTCGGAATGCGTGTCCTGCGGCGCCTGCGTGCAGGCCTGCCCGACCGCGACCCTGACCGAGAAGAGCGTGATCGAGATCGGCCAGCCCGAGCATTCCGCCGTCACCACCTGCGCCTATTGCGGCGTCGGCTGCACCTTCAAGGCCGAGATGCGCGGCGAAGAAGTCGTGCGCATGATGCCCTACAAGGACGGCAAGGCCAATCGCGGCCATTCCTGCGTCAAGGGCCGCTTCGCCTATGGCTATGCGACCCACAAGGAGCGCATCCTCAAGCCGATGATCCGCGAGACCATCGACCAGCCCTGGCGCGAGGTCTCCTATGACGAGGCCTTCAAGTTCGCAGCCGACAAGCTGCGCGGCATCCAGGCGAAGCATGGCCGCGACTCGATCGGCGGCATCACCTCGTCCCGCTGCACCAACGAAGAGACCTATCTGGTGCAAAAGCTGATCCGCGCCGGCTTCGGCAACAACAATGTCGACACCTGCGCCCGCGTCTGCCACTCGCCGACCGGCTACGGCCTTGCCACCACCTTCGGCACCTCCGCCGGCACGCAGGACTTCGACTCGGTCGAGGACAGCGACGTCATCATGGTGATCGGCGCCAACCCGACCGATGCGCATCCGGTGTTCGGCTCGCGCATGAAGAAGCGGCTGCGCCAGGGCGCCAAGCTGATCGTCGTCGATCCGCGCAAGATCGACCTCGTGAAGTCGGCGCACATCAAGGCGGACTATCATCTGCCACTGCTGCCCGGCACCAACGTCGCCATCCTGACCGCGCTGGCGCATGTCATCGTCACCGAAGGCCTCGTCAACGAGACCTTCGTGCGCGAGCGCTGCGACTGGAGCGAGTTCCAGGACTGGGCCGAGTTCGTCGCGCTCGAGAAGAACAGCCCCGAGGCGATCGCCAGCATTTCCGGCGTGGACCCGGAAGCGATCCGCGGCGCGGCCCGGCTCTACGCCAAGGGCGGCAACGGCGCGATCTATTACGGCCTCGGCGTGACCGAGCACAGCCAGGGCTCGACCACGGTGATCGCGATCGCCAACCTCGCGATGGCGACCGGCAATATCGGCCGCCGCGGCGTCGGTGTGAACCCGCTGCGTGGCCAGAACAACGTGCAGGGCTCGTGCGACATGGGCTCGTTCCCGCACGAGCTGCCGGGCTACCGGCACATCTCGGGCGACGCCGTGCGCGACCAGTTCGAGGCGATGTGGAACGTCAAGCTCAACCCTGAGCCGGGCCTGCGCATCCCGAACATGTTCGACTCCGCGATCGAAGGCACCTTCATGGGCCTCTACGTGCAGGGCGAGGACATCCTGCAGTCGGATCCCAACACCACGCATGTGGTGCAGGCGCTGTCGTCGATGGAATGCGTCATCGTCCAGGACCTGTTCCTGAACGAGACCGCCAACTACGCCCACGTGTTCCTGCCCGGCTCGACCTTCCTGGAGAAGGACGGCACCTTCACCAACGCCGAGCGCCGCATCCAGCGCGTGCGCAAGGTGATGAGCCCGCGCAACGGCCTCGCCGATTGGGAGGTCACGATCGGTCTCGCCAAGGCGATGGGCTTCGAGATGAAGTACAACCATCCGTCCGAGATCATGGACGAGATCGCGGCGCTGACGCCGACCTTTGCCGGCGTTTCCTACCAGAAGCTCGAGGAGATGGGCTCGGTGCAGTGGCCCTGCAACGAGAAGTTCCCCGAGGGCTCGCCGATCATGCATGTCGACGGCTTCGTCCGCGGCAAGGGCAAGTTCGTGGTCACCGAGTATGTCGCGACCGACGAGCGCACCGGCCCGCGCTTCCCGCTGCTGCTGACCACCGGCCGCATCCTGTCGCAGTACAATGTCGGCGCCCAGACAAGGCGCACCGACAACGTGGTGTGGCATGGCGAGGACGTACTGGAGATCCATCCGCACGACGCCGAGCAGCGCGGCATCCGCGACGGCGACTGGGTGCGGCTGACCAGCCGCGCCGGCGAGACCACGCTGCATGCGCTGATCTCCGAGCGCGTGGCGCCGGGGGTGGTCTACACCACCTTCCACCACCCGCTGACCCAGGCCAACGTCATCACGACGGACTATTCGGACTGGGCGACCAACTGTCCGGAGTACAAGGTCACGGCGGTGCAGGTGTCGCAGTCCAACGGACCGTCGGACTGGCAGAAGGCCTATGACGAGCAGGCCCGCAACTCGCGTCGCATCGCCCCGATCGTGGAGGCGGCGGAGTAGCATGACCGATGCAGTGCGCATCGCGGATCGTCTGGTCTGGCGCGGCGGAGCCCTCACCGAGGGCCACCGCCGCGTGCCGGAGGAGACCGCGGTCGCGCTGACCTACAATGGCGGCACCCAGGCCGTCATGATGGCGACCCCGCAGGATCTCACCGACTTCGCCATCGGCTTCAGCCTCAACGAGGGCATCATCGCCAGCCGCGACGACATCATCTCGCTCGATGTCGTCGAGCTCACCGACGGCATCGAGCTCAGGATGTGGCTGCCGCCGGAGCTTGCTGCCCGCATGGCAGAGCGCCGGCGCAGCCTCGCCGGTCCCACGGGCTGCGGACTATGCGGCATCGACTCCATCGCGGAAGCGGTGCGGCCGGTGGCGCGCGTGCCCGCGGGCCGGCGCTTCGCGCCGCGCGACGTCATGACCGCGCTCGCCGCGATCGAGCCGCTGCAGAAGCTCAATCGCGAGACCCGCGCCGTGCACGCCGCGGCGTTCTGGACGCCGGCGCGCGGCATCGTTGCGCTCCGCGAGGATGTCGGCCGCCACAATGCGCTCGACAAGCTCGCCGGCCACCTCGCGCAGGCGCGAAGCGTTGCGACCGAAGGCATCGTGCTCATGACGAGCCGCGTCTCCGTCGAGCTGGTGCAGAAGGCCGCGGCTATGGGCGCCCCCGTTCTGGTCGCAGTGTCAGCACCGACCGCGCTCGCCATCCGCATGGCCGAGTCCGCGGGGATCACACTGATTGCGGTGGCCCGCAACGACGGCTTCGAAATCTTCACCCATCCCGACCGGATCGTCGCGAGCGCCGAGACCGGCGCGCGATCAACACAGACGGACAACACCTATGTCGCATAACCCCTCCGAGCGCCTCGTCTACATGGCCAACCAGATCGGCAAGTTCTTCCAGAGCCAGGGCCAGGAGAAAGAGGTCGCCGGCGTCGCCGAGCACATCAAGAAGTTCTGGGACCCGCGGATGCTCAAGACGATCTATGCGCATCACGATGCTGGCGGCGCCGGCCTCGACCCGGCGGTGAAGGAAGCGATCGGCCGGCTGAAGCAGGCGGCGGTCACCAAGGAAAAGGCATAGGCGGCCGGCTGTCCTACCGCGCGCCTGGTCCGGTCATCCCTCCACGAGTGCGGTGAACACGCGCCGCACCTCGGTCTGCGTTTCGCGCAGCCTCGCCTCGAGCGCCGAGAAATCCGGCGCGTCGCCCGCCCGGGTCATCACCCGCAGCAGGTCCTCGCCGGCCTGATCCGGCTTGAACTTGTCGCTGACGCACAGCCGCACGATCTGCGTCAGATCGTGATACAGCCGCGCGGCCTGACGCAGGATCACGGCTTCAGCACGCGGCAGCACGCCGAGCCGCTCGGCATTGTCGAGCACCGCAAGCGTGCTGACATCGAGAATCTCCGGCGTCGTCGCGGCATGGACGAGCTGCAGATATTGCGCGACGAAGTCGATGTCGACCATGCCGCCGGCGGCGTGCTTGAGATCCCACAGATCGGCCTCGCCCTTCTCGGCGGCGATCGCGCGGCGCATGTCGGCGACGTCGCGCGCGATCGCGCTCCTGTCGCGCGGCCGGCGCAGCGCCGCCTGGATGATCTCCTCGATGCGCGCCCGAAACGCCGGCGACGCCGAGATCACCCGCGCGCGTGTCAGCGCCATGTGCTCCCAGGTCCACGCCTCCTGCTCCTGATAATGCGCAAAGGAGTCGATGTGCGAGGCCAGCGGACCGGCGCGGCCCGACGGCCGCAGCCGCATGTCGATGTCGTAGAGCACGCCGTAATTGGTGCGCGAGGTGAAGGCCGAGATCAGCCGCTGGGTGAAGCGCGCAAAATAGTGCGCGCCCTGCAGCGAGCGCTCGCCGTCGGAATCCGGCGCGTCGGCGTCGAAGTCGTACAGCAGGATCAGGTCGAGATCGGACGAGGCCGTCATCTCGCGCGCGCCGAGCCGCCCCATCGCGACGATCGCGGTCTCCTGGCCCTTGATGCGGCCATGCTGGGCGGCAAAGCGGTCGGTCACGAGATCATGCACGGTGTGCACGATGCCCTCGGCGACATCGGCGAACGCGGTGCCGGCCTGCTGCGCCGACACCGTCCCGGAGAGGATGCGCGTGCCGATCAGGAACAGGCTCTCCTGGCCGAACAGCCTGAGACGATCGAGAAACTCCTCATAGGTCCCGGCATCCTGCAGCGTCGACGCCAGCCGCTCCGACAATTCACGCCGGTCCGGGATGGCGCCGAAGAAGCGCGGATCGATCAGACCGTCCATCAGCCGCGGCTGCCGCGCCAGCATGTCGCCGAGCCGAGGCGCCGCCCCGAGCACGAGCGCGACGAGCGCCACGAGATCGCGGTTCTGCCCGAGCAGGGTGATCAGGCGGCCGCCGAGCTGCAGTGCCTGCAGGAAACGGTCGAACGCGACGACCGCGCGATCCGGCTCGTCGGCATGGGCGAGCCCATCGATCAGCGCAGGCAGGAAATCGGTGAACGCGGTGCGCGTCGCATCGGTGCGGAACACGCGGTACTCGCCCGCGAGCCATTGCTGCAGGGTCTTGGCGACCATCACGGGATCGCGGAAGCCCAATGCGGCAAGATGCTCCATCAGGCGCGGTTCGTCGGGACCGGCGCCGTAGTTCACCGCCGGCAGGCTGACGGTGCCGGTGGGATCGCCCTCGAACAGCCGGGCGTAGTGTCCCTGCACGACGTCGAGATGGAACAGCAGATCGGTCGCGAACCGCTCGCGGCTGTCGTAGCCGAAAAAGCATGCGAAGCGGCTCACGCCCTCGATATCGTCGGGCAGGCTGTGGATCTGCTCGTCCGCCATCATCTGCAGCCGGTGCTCGACCCGGCGCAGGAACTCATAAGCCGTGGTGAGCTCGTCACGCGCCTGCTCCGTGATCCACTTGCTGGCGGTGAGCACGTCGAGCGCCTGCAGGGTCGGACGCACCCGCAGCTCGGGGTGTCTTCCACCGGCGATCAGTTGCTGGGTCTGGGCGAAGAACTCGATCTCGCGAATGCCGCCGCGCCCGACCTTGACGTTGTGGCCCTCGACCGCGATCTCGCTGTGGCCGCGATAGACCTGCATCTGCCGCTTCATGTCGTGGACGTCGGTCAGCGCCTGGAAGTCGAGATGCTTGCGCCACACGAAGGGCGACAACTCGGCCAGCATCGCCTCGCCCGCGACGACGTCGCCGGCGCAGACCCGCGCCTTGATCATCGCGGCGCGCTCCCAGGTGCGGCCCTCGCGCTCGTAGTAGTGCAGCGCCGCCTCGGTCGACATCGCCACCTGCGTCGAGGCCGGATCCGGCCGCAGCCGGAGATCGACTCGGAACACATAGCCGTCCGCGGTGCGGCTCTGCAGCAGCCGCGCCATCGCTTGCGTCACGCGGACGAAGAACGGCTGCGGCTCGATGTCGCGCGCCAGCGAATTGACCTCGGGGTCGAAGAACACGATCAGGTCGATGTCGCTCGAATAGTTGAGCTCGCCCGCGCCCATCTTGCCCATCGCGAGCACGAACAGGCCGCTGCCCTGCTCCGGATCGTCGGCATCAACGGGCGCAAGCCGGCCGCGCACCGTCTCCAGGCGCAGCAGATACCGCAGCGCCATCTGCACCGAGGACACCGCGACGTCGGTCAGCCCCGCCGTCACCTGCATCACCGGCCACACGCCGCCGATGTCGCACAGCGCGATCAGCAGCGCCGCCTCGGATTTCAGCCGCCGCAGCAGGCTCATCACCTCGGTTTCGCTGGAGGCGGCGAACACCTCGCGGCCGGTGCGGGCGATCAGCTCGGAAAGGTGCGCCTGCGGGTCGCAGCGCAGAAGACGGTCCAGACGATGGCCGTCGGCGCGGACGAGATCGAACAGATAGGGCGAGCACTCCGCAATCCCGAGCAGGATGGTTCGCGGCCAGCCGCCGGCGAGCAGCGCGCGGAGCGAGACCGCCAAGGACGGCTCGAGCTCGGCGAGCCACTCGTGGAGGCGGTGTTCGGCTTTGTCGGGCGCACGGACATGCGGGCCGGCAACGAAACGTTCGGCCAGCATCTGCCCGTCCGCGTTTCCCGGCGCGGAGGAGGTCATGCGGCCTTCTGTGGCACATCCTGCGCCGGCGCCGCAAGCTTCGCGGGCACGCCGGCACCGGCCGGCAGCACCAGGGTCGCGATCAGGCCCGGCCTGGCATCGGCGAGCCGGAGCTCGCCGCCATGCAGGGTCGCGACGGCGGACGCCAAGCTGAGACCGAGGCCGGAACCGGGCAAGGTGCGGCTCGCCTCCAGCCGGACGAAACGCTCGACGGCGCGCTTGCGCTCGGCCTCGGGAATGCCCTCGCCATGATCGGTGACGCTGAGCAGCACCTGCCCGCCCTCGCGCCGCGCCTCGATCAGGATCTCGCGGCTATCAGCGGCGGCGGCGGCATCGAGCGGCAGCGCGGCCGGCTTGCCGTATTTGATCGCGTTCTCGACGAGATTAGCGAGCGCCTGGCTGATCAGCTCGCGATTGCCATGCACCGGCGCGGCCGCGGCCTTGACCCGCAAGGTCATCTCATTGTCCTCGGCCAGCGGCTCGTACAATTCGTGGATGCCGCCGGCAACCTCGGCCGCGTCGAACTCGACCATGTCGCCGCGCGCCTGCCCCGACTCCGCCCGCGCGATCATCAGCAACGCATTGAAGGTCCGGATCAGGCCGTCGGATTCCTCGATCGTGCGCTCCAGCGCGGCGCGATATTCGTCCTCGGAGCGCGACTT
This sequence comes from Bradyrhizobium sp. SZCCHNR1051, assembly GCF_032489615.1. Lineage (NCBI taxonomy): Bacteria > Pseudomonadati > Pseudomonadota > Alphaproteobacteria > Hyphomicrobiales > Nitrobacteraceae > Bradyrhizobium > Bradyrhizobium sp. SZCCHNR1051. Next base: position 106,928 of record NZ_JAUEYJ010000008.1, read on the forward strand.
CGCCAGCGCCTCCTCGGCGCGGTTGCGCAGCCGCGTCAGCGGCGTCTTCAGGTCATGCGCGATGTTGTCGGAGACCTCCTTGAGGCCGGTCATCAGCGCCTCGATGCGCTCGAGCATCGCATTGAGATTTTCGGCCAGGCGATCGAGCTCGTCGCCGCTGCGCCCGACCGGCAGACGGCCGGAGAGATCGCCATCCATGATCCGCCGCGTCGTGCCGGTCATGGCATCGATCCGGTGCAGCACGCGCCGCGCGACGAAGATGCCGCCGCCGATGCCGAGCACGACCACCACCAGCACCGACCATTGCGCCGCCTTGGCGACGATGCCGAACAGGCGGCGGCGCTCCTCGAGATCGCGGCCGATCAAAAGCCGAAAACCGCTGGAGAGCTGCGTGACATAGACCAGCGCGCGGTGGCTGTGCTCGGTGCTGTCGTCGAGCCGCCGGTAGAACGTCTCCGACCAGCCGGACGAGCCCATCACGCCCGGCGCGAGCGAGCCGACATTGCCGGCGATGGCCTGCCCGGTCGGCGTGGTGATGAGATAGAGATTGGCGCCGGGCCGCAGCGCGCGGCTCTCGATCGCGCCGACGATTCCGCGCAGGCCCCAGCGGGCGAAGATGTCGGTCATCTCGCTGATCTCGGAGGTGACCGTGGTCGAGATCTGCTCGGTGATGAGGCGGCGGGTGTTCCAGGCGAAATAGCCGAGCAGCGAGGCTGCGAACAGCGCAAACAACAGCAGATAGACCAGCGTCAGCCGGAACGCCGTGGTGCGGATCAGCTTACCGAAGGCCGTCACGGATCATGTACCCCGCGCCGCGGATGGTGTGGAGCAGCGGACGGTCAAAACCCTTGTCGATCTTGGAGCGCAGCCGCGAGATGTGGACGTCGATCACGTTGGTCTGCGGATCGAAGTGATAATCCCAGACGTTCTCGAGCAGCATCGTGCGCGTCACCACCTGCCCCGCGTGCTTCATCAGGTATTCGAGCAGGCGGAACTCGCGCGGCTGCAGGGTCAGCTCGTCCTTGCCGCGCGCAACCCTGTGAGAAAGACGGTCGAGCTCGAGATCGCCGACCTTGTAGGTCGTCTCCTCGGCCGGGCCGCCGTGGCGGCGCGACAGCACCTCGACGCGGGCGAGCAGCTCGGCAAAGGCGTAAGGCTTCGGCAGATAATCGTCGCCGCCGGCGCGCAGGCCCTTGATGCGGTCATCGACCTGGCCGAGCGCCGACAGAATGAGCACCGGCGTCCGGTTGCCCTCGTCGCGCAGCGCGCCGATCAGCGACAGGCCGTCGCGCTTGGGCAGCATGCGGTCGACCACCAGCACGTCGTAATCCCCGCTTTCGGCCATGGCGAGCCCCTCCTCGCCGTCGCTGGCGAGGTCTGCGACATGTCCGACCTCGCGGAACGCCTTGACCAGATAGTCGGCGGACTCGCGGTCGTCTTCGATGATCAGGAGGCGCATTGCGGAAACGGGGGCGGTGGTCACGGTTGGTGTCCATCTACATGGACCGGCCGCGGTTTCCGTGCAAGGCGGCGTGGGCCCGGGGTTGATCGGCAGCAAAGTGGGCGGTGAGGTTGGGGGACCTCACCGCCCGAGTTCCTTCCGACGGAGGGGGGCGTTGTCCAACGGAAGGTCTGTGGGAGCGGAACTTTAAGCCCGCCCCAGGAAGAGCCGCCGACGCGGGGGCACTTGCCGGCGGCCTCCCATCTCGTAAGGGCTCTTAGCCCTTGGCCAGCGGCACCGCGACGAAGCGCGACTGGCCGCCGCTCTTCACACGCATCAGCACGCTGTTCTTGTTGTCGGCCTTCGCGGCGTTGATGGCCTCGCGGACGTCACCGGCCGAGGTCACCGACTTGCCCGCGACCTCCAGGATGACGTCGCCTTCCTTGAAGCCGCGATCGGCGGCCGCGCTCTTCGGATCGACCTCGGTGACGACGACGCCGTCCTTGCCGGCGCCGGCAACGCTCGACGCGGGCGCGACGGTCATGCCGAGCTTCGGCACGTCGGCGCCGCGGGTCGGGCTCGCATTGTCGCCGCCGGTGTCGGCCTTGGCCTCGATCGTGTTCGGCAGCTTGCCGAGCGTCAGGTTGATGGTCTTCTCCTGGCCCTTCTGCAGGACGTTGAGCTTGACCGAGGCGCCCGGCGCAATGCCGCCGATGGTGCGGGCGAGCTCACGCGCGTCCTTCACCGGCTCGCCATTGACCGCGGTGATGACGTCGCCGGACTGGATGCCGGCCTTCGCCGCCGGACCATTGGCCTGGGGCTCTGCGACCAGCGCGCCCTCGGCCTTCTTCATGCCGAGGCTGTCGGCGATATCCTGCGTCACCGGCTGGATCTGCACGCCGATCCAGCCGCGGCTGACCGAGCCGCTGTCCTTGAGCTGCGCGATCACACTCTTCACCGTCGAGGCGGGGATCGAGAACGCGATGCCGACGCTGCCGCCGGACGGCGAATAGATCGCGGTGTTGACGCCGACCACATTGCCGTCGACATCGAACGCCGGACCGCCGGAGTTGCCCTTGTTCACGGGCGCGTCGATCTGGATGAAATCGTCATAGGGGCCGTTGCCGATGTCGCGGCCCACGGCCGAGACGATGCCGGCCGTCACCGTGCCGCCGAGGCCGAAAGGATTGCCGACCGCCAGCACCCAGTCGCCGATGCGCGGCTTGCCGTCGGCGAGCTTGGCGAACGGGAAGTTCGTGCTGCCCTCGACCTTGATCAGCGCCAGATCCGTACGCTGGTCGGTGCCGATCACCTTGGCGCTGTAGGTCTTGCCGTCGTCGGTCGTCACTTCGACCTTGTTGGCGCCGTCGACCACGTGGTTGTTGGTCACGGCATAGCCGTCGGCGGAGATGAAGAAGCCGGAGCCCTGCCCGGTCACGGCGCGACCACCGCCGCGGCCGCCGCGACCCGGCATGCCGGGAATGCCGTTCTCACCGCCGAAGCGGCGGAAGAAGCGCTCCATCGGCGAGCCCGGCTGGAACGGCGTATCGTCGTCGCTGTCGTCCTTGGCGACCTTCTCGGCGATGTTGACCTTGACCGAAATCACCGACGGCTTCACCCGCTCCACGATGTCGGCAAAGCCGACGGGGCGCGCGACCTTGCTGACCTCGTTGGCGACCTGCGCGTGCGCCGAGGTCGAGAGCAGATCGACCGGCGCCCCCTGCGGCGACAGGCCATAGGCGGCGACGCCGAGGCCCGCGACCACGGAGGCCATCAGCGCGAACTTGCGCGCCGAGAACAGCCCGCGCCGGGGCTGGCGATAGGACGGAAGCGAGGACAGGTCGGTCGGACGGTCAGTCATACGGTTTTCTCCGCAAGCGATTTTGGTCAAGGTCTAAACTGGGGTCCCGGGCTGTGCGCCCCGTTCGCCAGTGAAGATGGGGGCCGCCGCCTTACGGCGTGCTGGCTGCGGCGTTAAACTTCTGTAATGGACGGACACGAACACTGCGGCGGAATGGCGCAGATGGTGGAGCGCGGGTGAAAAGACGTTTGCGCCCAATAACTTGCCAAAGCCTCGGCCGCCCTCTGGCCGCCATCATTTTGGCCGCTCCAACCAAAGTCGCACCCAGCGACGGCCCGACCGGGCCGCTCGGCCGGGCGATGACAGTTAGGCGAAAGCCGCCGCTCCACTCCATCCTGTCATTCCCCGCGAAAGCGGGGAATCCAGCACGCCGAGCCCTCTCGGTTCAACAATGACCGCTGCGGCGTACTGGATCCCCCGCTTTCGCGGAGGATGACAGTGGAGTGTGAGGCACACCGCCTGTCCCAATCTCCGTCATTGCGAGCGCAGCGAAGCAATCCAGGGTGGTGGGCGGGACTCTGGATTGCTTCGCTGCGCTCGCAATGACGCGGAGAGATCTCGATCCACACTATCAAACAGCACTTGGAGAACATAACCGAGAGACGAGCCCCATCATCCTCGCGACGCATCCCGCGCCCGAGCTATGCCCTTGAACTCGTGCCCTCGCAGCGAGGGCACAGGGAAGGCCGGGCGCTGGCCGCGCCCGTGGCCCGCCTGCGGAAAAAAATGCAGGCGGCAGGTACCACAGGTCTGGCCGAACACACCCGGCCCTCCCTGTGCGATGGTGTTAACGATTATACGTGATCTCCCCGGAGACCGGCTTCTTGACCCCGTCACCGGCGGATCATCACCCCCGGCTTGGCCGCAGCATCGGGCGACCAGGACCACACGATTTCCCGTCCGCAGTCAGCCGTTCGTCGGCGAGGCCAAAACCCCGTTTGCGGCCGCCCGCGTCCATCGCATTCCATCCCGACGTCCGTGACGATCGCGATACGCCCCCTCAGCGGAACAGAACGGGCGGAGGATAAGGGTGATTTGGGGTGAAGCGCAAGAGCATTTTTGATTTTCGAAAACAGTTGACGTTTTTTCCGAATTATGAAATAGATCGGCTGGCGAGGAGGAGCTCCTTAGTGAAGCTTTGCGCTACCGGTCCCCTCGCGCGACAGCTTAGATCCTTTTCAAGCTCTCAAATCGCTCGTTCGGGCCCGGCTAACCAAAGAGCGAGAACGACGAAAAGACTGTTCCCTGGGGGCGGCCTACACCCCTAACACGGGTCACGAAACTGAGTTATGATATCTTGAACGGAAGAGCGAAAATGATCCTTCAGCAAATTGCCTACAGACAATTTCGAAACGACCCGCGTGAGTGGACGCTTGAGCCACTCCAACTTCAGCAGATCAATTTGATCGTAGGGAGAAACACCAGCGGAAAATCGAGAGCTTTGTCGATCGTAAACGGTCTTGCCAACACCCTTTCGGGGCGTGCCACGTCGCTGTCACTTTCAAGTGAATTCGACGCCCTGTTCCGACAAGACGCAGAGGAATGGCGCTATGTACTCGCCATTGAGAATCAGAATGTAACCCACGAAAGTCTCATTCGAGGCAAGAACGTACTGCTCGAACGCCATGACAACGGAGAGGGGCTCATCTACTCGGAAGAGATGGATAAGATGATGCGCTTCCAGACGCCAGTGACTTCGGTCGCAGCCTTTACGCGCTTGGATGCGATCCAGCATGGCTTCCTGCGGCACCTTAAGGACTGGGCCGACGCGACGTTTTACTATCCTTTTGGGAGGGATCTGGGACAAGGACTACTGGGGAGCTTTGGACATGAGGGTGCGCCACAACCAAACATCTATGATGCGACACAGACCTCCGCGGTCTTCAAAAAGGCGGAGAAAGAGTTTGGGCAAGACTACGTGTCGGCGGTTGTCGCAGACATGAGGGCGATTGGCTATTCCATTAGCACCGTCAAGCTTGTCGCTCCGACAACTATCCAGGTTGTTACCGCACCGATCCAACTAAATCTTTACTGTCTTGCCGTTCAGGAGGATCGGCTTAAGAGCCTCACCGAGCAGATCGATATGTCGCAGGGCATGTTCCGCGCATTGTCCATTTTCATTCACTTGAACTTCGGACTGTTCTCCCGAAGAGCAGGTTGCGTCATTATCGATGATATAGGGGAAGGCCTCGATTTTGCGCGCTCCGATGCATTGATCAAGACGGTAGTTTCAAAAGCAGAAAAGACGCGCATGCAATTGTTAATGGCTTCAAACGACAGGTTTGTGATGAATAGTGTTCCTCTCAAGTACTGGACATTACTCGATAGGGAAGGCTCTACCGTACATGTCTATAATGAAGGTAATTCACGCGATAAGTTCGAAGATTTCAGATTTACTGGGCTTAACAACTTTGACTTCCTCGCTACAGACTTCATCCGAACAGAAGACAGCCGTACGTAAAATCGCAATTTTTACAGAGGGTCAGACAGAACAAATCTTTGTCGAAGCGCTTTTAAGGGTGATGGTCGGCACCAAGGGGTTGGCCATTGAAGCACATAGGGCCCATGGCGGCCGGAGATTTCCAAGGAGCACATTTCTAGTGCGCTCTCAGCCGCCCGCGGCGGAAGCTCGATATTTCGCTATGATCGTAGACTGCGGTACCGATGGACGAGTGACCTCAGATGTCCGAGATCAGTACCAAAACCTCGTAACGAGCGGGTACGAGGTGATCCTTGCGTTGCGAGATGTGAGACCGGATTTTTCGCTGGCTGACGTGCCGCGTCTAAAAGCGACGTTTTCACGGGTAGTGCCCAACGACCCAATCGCACCTCAGCTCATACTTGCTGCTTTAGAAATTGAAGCGTGGTTTGTAGCCGACTATTCACATTTCGCCAGGATAGCTCCGACACTGACTCCCTCCTACGTCAGAGAAACTTTGGGTATTGATCTTCTGACGCATCTCATTGAGGCTATTCCCGAGCCGGCTCATCTCTTGAACCAAATCTACATGCTCGCAGGAGTGCCGTACGCGAAATCTGCTTCAGATGCTCAAAGAACCATCGATGCGCTGGATTTCGTCGTGATACTCAACGAGTTGCCTGCGTTGGCTCCAAATTTTGCGCCCCTCAGAGACGAGTTGTCCAAATTCCTTTCTAACCCGACGTAAAGATCGGTGGAGGAGGAAACCTCTTTCCACCGTCATTCGGGGGCGCGCGTCAGCGCGAGCCCGGAATCCATAGCCACGGCTGTTCGTTGTCGGATCGAGAGGCCGCAACGGTCTTCGTCACATCACGCGTAGTGGCTATGGATTCCGGGCTCATTCGCGTTCCGCGAATGCCCCGGAATGACGGCGGAGACTTTCTCTTGGTTCGGCACTCGGCTCGACCAGGCGATCCCGTAATCCGAGACAGTGGTGATTGATCGAGAGGCCGCGGCGTACTGGATCCCCGCCTTCGCGGGGATGACAGTTGCGCGTGGAGCACCGCCTACTCTCAACTCGCCTTCACGCTCACGATGAACGCATCGACCTCGCGCTTCAGCGTCTCGGCCTGTTGCGACAGCTCGCCGGCGGCGTCGCGGGCCTCAGAGGCGAGGCGGCCGGTTTCGGCGGAGGTGGAGGTGATCTGGGCGATGTGGTTGGAGACGTCGAGGGTGCCGCGGGCGGCTTCCTGGACGCTCTTGGAGATGTCCTGGGTGGCGTTGCGCTGCTGCGAGGTGTCGACCTCAATGCCGGACATGATGGCGCTGATCTCGGAGAGCGTGGTCGAGATGCCGTCGATGGCGCCGCGGGTCTCGGCGGTGATGCCCTGGATGCTGGCGACGTGCGCGGAGATCTCGTCGGTCGCCTTGCTGGTCTGGTTGGCGAGGTTCTTCACCTCCGACGCCACGACCGAGAAGCCCCTGCCGGCCTCGCCGGCGCGGGCGGCCTCGATGGTGGCGTTCAGCGCCAGCAGGTTGGTCTGCGAGGCGATCGCCTGCACCAGCTGGACGACGGCGCCGATCTTCTCGGCGGCGTCCGACAGCGAATGGATGGTGTTCTTGCTCTTCTCGGCCTGCGACGCCGCGCCCTCGGCGCGCTGGGTGGCGTCGGAGACGCGGCGGCTGATGGTGCCGATCGAGCTCGACATCTCCTCGGCCGAGCCGGCCACCGTCTGCACGCTGCGATTGGCGTGGTTGGCGGCGGCCTCGACCGCATTGGCCTTGGCAGAGGTGTCGTTGGCGGCGCGCGACAGGGTCTCGGCATTGCTCTTCAGCCGGACCGCCGAGGACGCCACGCTGCCGACGACGCTGGCGACGAGCTCGTTGAAGGAGTGGATGCGGCCGTCGAGAAAGCGCGAGCGCTCACCCTGGCGCTGCGCCTCCTGCAGCTCGCGCTCCGTGAGGCGCTGGCGCTCGATGCCGTTGGTCTTGAACACCTCCAGCGCGCCGGCGAGCTGGCCGATCTCGTTGCTGAGCCCGAGGCCGGGAATGCGGGTGTCGAATTTCTGGTCGGCGACGTCGCGCATGGCGCTGACCATCGCGGCGAGCGGGCGCAGGATGCCGTTCTGCACGGCGGCGTAGGTCATCAGGCAGACGGCGCTGGCGAACACGGCAATGGCGACGCAGGCCATGAGGAAGTAGGAGAACGCCGAATGCGCCTGCTGATAGGTCAGCATCGCATGATCACGCGCCGGGCCGCTGAGACTGGCGAAATCCGACGACAGGCTGGTGATCTGGTTGTTGAGATAGAGCACCGCGATGAAGCCGGTGCCGCCGCCGATCGCCAACAGCATGAGGAGAGAGGCCACGACGCCCCCCACGAGGAAGCGGATCGTCAGATTACTGTTGGAGAACATCGGATTTGCCCGGGTACGTCAGACGGAATGTCAACGCACACTTCCAGACAAAGGTAAAATAAGCTGAAAGCCGGGAGACGGGACGAGCACGGGGTTTTGCGGGCTACCGGCCGAAGCAAGATGGAGCATCGAAGGCGTGCTGGACGCTGACCATTCCGGCCACGTTCTGCCTTCCGCTCCTCACCCTGAGGAGCCCGCCGCAGGCGGGCGTCTCGAAGGGCGAGGCCCGCGCTGTGGCCTCATGGTTCGAGACGGCGCTGCGCGCCTCCTCACCATGAGGGTGAGCTCCGAAACCGGCGCGGCGCATCGACCATGAGTCGCGCACTTCATGTCGCCGGCGGCTGCTTCTCCGCGGCCATCAGCGCCGCAAGCCGCGCCTCCTCGTCGGCCGTCAGCTTCGGCGTGGCCTCCGGGCCGCGCTGGCCGCGGCGGCGCACCTGCAGCCACAGCGCAAGCCCGCCGCCGAGCAGCAGCACCGGCGGCAGCAGCCACAGCAACAGGGTCTGGCGCTCGAAGCGCGGCTTCAGCAGCACGAACTGGCCGTAGCGCGCGACCAGGAAATCCAGCACTTGATTGTCACTATCACCGGCGGCGAGACGCTCGCGCACCAGGAGGCGCAGGTCGCGCGCCAGCGGCGCATCGGAATCGTCGATCGACTGGTTCTGGCAGACCATGCAGCGCAGCTCGCGCGACAGCGCGCGGGCGCGCTGCTCCTTGGCCGTGTCGGCCATGACCTCGTCGGGCTGCACCGCATGCGCCACCGGCGCCGCGAGCAGCAGCAGCGCGAGCGCCGCGAGACCGAGAATGCGTCGCATCCGCCCTACTCCGCCGGCTGCAGCGCGTGCGCGGCACGCGCCGGCCGCGGCGCACCGACACGGAGACGACGATCGGACAGCGACAGCAGGCCGCCGAACGCCATCAGCACCGGACCGAACCAGATCAGCAGCACCAGCGGCTTGTGATAGATGCGCACGGCGAGGCCGCCGTCGGCGGTGGCATCGCCGAGCGAGACGTAGAGCTGGCTGACGCCGCGGGTCATCAGCGCCGCTTCCGTCGTCGACATGCCGCGGGTGGCGAAGCTGCGCTTGCTCGGCGTCAGGACGCTGAGCTGCCTGCCGTCCTCGCTGATGACGAAGGTGCTGACGACCTCGCTGAAGTTCGGGCCCTGGCGCTGGGTCATGCCGTCGAACTTGATCTGGTAGCCGGCGAGATTGCGGACGTCGCCGGGACGCAGCGTGCTGATCAGCTCGCTGTTCCAGGTGGTCTCGCAGACGATGCCGAGCAGCGCGACGCCGAGGCCGGCATGCGCGAACGCCGTGCCCCACACCGAGCGCGGCAGGCCGCGGGTCCGGTGCAGCGCGGTCCTGAACGGCACGCGGGCCACGCCGCTGCGCTCGACCAGATCGACGACGGAGCCGGTGATCACGAACACGCCGAGGCCGATGCCAACAGGCGCCAGCGCGCTGCCGCCGCGCGCCCAGGCCCAGGCGATCGCGATCGCCACCAGCGCGGTGACGCCAGCCGCGAGCAGCCGCTGCATCGCAGCGACGAGATCGCCGCGCTTCCAGGCCAGCATCGGGCCGAACGGCACCATCAGCAAGAGCAGCGCGAACAAGGGGCCGAAGGTGATGTTGTAGAAGGGCGCGCCGACCGAGAGCTTGAAGTCGAGCGCCTCCATGATCACCGGATAGAGCGTGCCGAACAGCACGGTGGCACAGGACACGGTGAGCAGCAGATTATTCAAGACCAGCGCGCCCTCGCGCGAGATCGGCGCGAACAGGCCGCCCTGCTTCAGCGCGGTGGCGCGGCCGGCGAACAGCGTCAGGCTGCCGCCGATGAACAGCACGAGGATGCCGAGGATGAAGACGCCGCGCGTGGGATCGCTGGCGAAAGCGTGCACCGAGGTGATGACGCCGGAGCGCACCAGGAAGGTGCCGAGCAGGGACAGCGAGAAGGTCAGGATCGACAGCAGGATGGTCCAGACCTTGAGCGCGTTGCGCTTCTCCATGACGACGGCGGAGTGCAGCAGCGCGGTGCCGGCGAGCCAGGGCATCAGCGAGGCGTTCTCGACCGGGTCCCAGAACCACCAGCCGCCCCAGCCGAGCTCGTAATAGGCCCAGTACGAGCCCATGGCGATGCCGAGCGTCAGGAAGATCCAGGCCATCAGGGTCCACGGCCGCACCCAGCGCGCCCAGGCGGCATCGATGCGGCCCTCGATCAGCGCGGCGATGGCGAAGGAGAACGAGATCGAGAAGCCGACATAGCCGAGATAGAGCATCGGCGGATGCACGGCGAGCCCGATGTCCTGCAAGACGGGGTTGAGGTCGCGGCCCTCGATCGGCGGGGTGGCGAGGCGCGTGAACGGGTTCGAGGTGGTGAGGATGAACAGATAGAACGCGGTCGCGACCCAGGCCTGCACGGCGAGCACGCGGGCGCGCAACGACAGCGGCAGGTTGTTGCCGAAGGCCGCGACCATGGCGCCGAACAGCGCCAGGATCGACACCCACAGCAGCATCGAGCCTTCGTGGTTGCCCCACACGCCGGTGACCTTGTAGAGCAGCGGCTTCATCGAGTGCGAGTTCTCGAACACGTTGGCGACGGAGAAATCCGAGGTCACGTGCAGGGTGATCAGCGCGATGAAGGACAGGCCGGCGAACAGCAATTGCGCCAGCGCCGCCGAGCGGCCGACATTCATCAGCGCGACGTCGCGCTGGGAGGCGCCGAGCATCGGCACGGTCGACTGGATCAGCGCCAGCGCGAGCGCCAGCACCAGGGCATAATGTCCGCTCTCTGCAATCACTGCGTCGCTCCTGCCGCGCTCTTGTCAGCTCCCTCGCGCATCGACACCGGGCTTGGTGTGGCTGCGCCGGCTGGCTTGGCGCCGGCTTGCGGCTTGCCGTAATCGTCCTTCCAATGGCCCTGCTTCTTCAGGCTGTCGGCGACTTCCTTGGGCATGTAGGTCTCGTCGTGCTTGGCGAGCACGGTGTCGGCCTTGAACACGCCGTTGGCATCGAGCGCGCCCTCGGCGACGACGCCCTGCCCTTCGCGGAACAGGTCCGGCAGGATGCCCTTGTAGGCGACCGGCAGCTTGGCCCCGCCGTCGGCGACCTCGAAGCTGATGTCGAGATCGTCGCCGCGCTTCAGCGAGCCCGGCTGCACCAGGCCACCGAGCCGGAAGCGCTTGCCCGGGCCGATATGCTTCTCCGCCACCATGGTCGGGGTCGAAAAGAACACGATGGAGTCACGCAGCGCGTTGAGCACCAGCCCTGCCGCGACCGCGAGCACGAACAGCGCACCGCCGATGATCGTCAAACGCCTCTGCTTGCGTGTCATCCCGTCATCCCGTTGGCGGCGGAAGCGCCGCTCATCCATCCAAGCCGAAAGTCTTCACGCCCTCGTTGAGCTGCCGCAACCGCTCGGCATCGCCGGACACCGCCTGCCGCGCATCCGACAGCGCCCCCTTGGCCTTGTCGAGATCACCCATCACGACATAGGCGCGCACCAGGCGCAGCCAGCCCTCGACGTCGTCGCCGTTCTGCTTCAGCCGCGCCGCCAGCCGGTCGACCATGCCGCGGATCATCGTCTCGCGGTCACCGTCGCTCATGCTCTTGGCCGCGGCCATCGCCTCGCTCGGCAGCGCCGGCACCTCGCCGCCGCCGACCCGGCCGAGCGCCGCCGTCACCAGCGGCCGCCACGGCGCATCCGCCGGCGCCTTGCCCAGCATCGCCCGCCAGATCGCGCCCGCATCGTCCTTGCGGCCGTCCTGCTCGGCGGCGAGACCGAGGTAGTAGTTCGACTTCGGCTCGTCGGCCTCGAGCGCATGGGCCCGCTCGAACTCCGCCTTCGCCTCGGCGGTGACGACGCCGCCGGCGGCGGCCGTGATCACCTCGCCGAGATCGGCGCGCTTGGCCGCGCCGTCGCCGGCATAGGTGATCATGTTGCGATAGGCCCGAATCGCGTCATCGGTGCGGCCGAGCCGTGCCAGCACCGGGGCGAGCACGGTCCAGCCGCGGCCGTCGGTCGGATTCTTCTGCAGATGCTGCTCGACCTGCGCCACCAGCGTTTCCAGCGGCTGCGTCCCGGTGGGCGGCGCCGCGCGTGCGGTGAGCGGGAAATCCGGCAGTTGCGGCGAGCCGAGCGGCAGGTAGACCGCGAGCGCCACGATCGGCACCCCGATCAGCGCCAGCACGGCCGACGCGCGGCGCAGGCCGAGGCTCGGCTTCACCGCGGCCTCGCCCTCCTGGTCCGCGGCGGCCAAAAGGCGGCGGCCGATCTCGACCCGCGCGGCCTCGGCCTCGACCTTGCCGATCAGCCCGGTTTCGACGTCGCGCTCGATCTCGGCCAGCTGGTCCTTGTAGACGACGACCTCGCGACCGTCCGACGAGGCCCGCGCGCCCAGGCCGAGCGGCAGCAGGACGGCGAAGATCGCCGCGGCCGTCATCACGGCGAACACGAACCAGAGAGTCATCGGACAGAGTTCCAGTCAGCGCCCACCGGCAGGCGCGCCTCGCGCCGCTTTTAACCAGCACCGTTCCCGGCGGCAATTCACATTTGCCGCCGTGGTAGCCCAGCCGTCCGCGCCAAAAAACTCAGGAGGATTACGTAATTAGGGGACCTCGAACTCGGCGCTCTTGGCGAGATAGCTGCCGCGCCCGTTCAGGGCCACCAGGAAATAGGTCCCCGGCCTGACATGGTCGGTGAGCCTGATCCGCAGCGACCCGACCGGGACCGGAGACGCGATGGTGATGACGGGATCGGCGAGTGGCGCCCCGCTCGTCTTGTCGACGAGCACGACCTTCGCCTTGATCATGAGGTTGCGATAGGTCGCGCGAACGACGCGGTTCTCGACCTCGACGAAGTTGATGACGGAAATCATGGTCTTGATGAAAAAGGATGGAACCTGGCGGGAACCTATGCGTGGCCCCGGGGCGGGGTCAACCTGAAATTGCAAAATCAAAAACGTAAACAGATTAGCAGAAAATCTCAGCCGGCGCGCGAGGATTTTCGCTCGCCGTTCATCGCGTTCTCGGCCGCCCTGCTCATCAATTGGGCGTAGTCGTTGCCGAACAGGACGTGACAGAAGCGGATCGCCGCCGACACCTGCGACTGCCGATAGGCGCGCGCCCGCGCATCGCCCGAGCGCAGCGACTGCACCAGCGCTTCGGTGGCCTTCTCGACATATTGCTGCAGGTCGGAATAGGTCCGCAGCGTCACCTCGTTGATCGCGAGCTCGCTGGCATAGTTGCGGCAGACGGCGACGAACTCGATCAGCGCCGCCACCTCCTCGACCTCGCTGCCGTCGACGCCGGCGCCGGCCGGAATGTCCTTGTCGGCGCGCTGGCGCAGGATGCGGCGGACGCGGCCCGGCACGCTGTCGATCTCCGATTGCAGGGCATTGGAGATGTCGGCGCGGATCGCGGTGAGCTGCTTGCCCCAGTTCGATTCCGAGCGCAGGTCGAGCTCGGTGCGCAGGCCGCGAACGCCGTCATGCAGCGTCTTCAGCGTATCGCCGAGATTGGAGAAATGACCGCGCCGGATGTCGGCGCGCAGCACCGAGGCGAGCCCGGCGAGATCGTTGAGCGCGATGGTGACGGCGACGCCGAACGGGGTCGCAGCCACGCGGATCTCGTCGTCCGATGCCGCGATCTTGGTGGCGAGCCGGATGATCTGCCAGGGCGCGGCGAGCCGCTGCATCACCAGCGACAATGCGAACGGCAGCATCGAGGGCGTCTGCAGCGACGGCACGTTGATGGCTTCGGTGACGGAGGCAATCTGCGAATCGCCGAGCACGCGGATGATGCCGGGCAACCGGCCGTTGAGGCCGTCGAGCGCCTCGCGATTCTGCAGCACCAGCCCGATCGGCAGGAGATCCTCGATCACGCTGGGCGCGCCGATGCGGGCCAGCGCGCGCTGGCGGTCGCCGGTCGCGTTGGGGCCGACGAGGTTCATCAGCGCGTCGGCGGCGGCGCGCTGCAGCTTGCGCGCGGCCATCTCGACCTCGCGCGAACTGTCGCTGGAGACCGCCATCGCGGCCTCGAATTCGGCGTAGCGCTCCGGCGCCCCTTCGCGGCCGAGCCACTGCCAGACCGGCAGCAGCGAGGCACGGCGGATCTGGCCGGGACGGAGAGGGCCGGTGGAATCGGTGAGGAACGGGTCGAGCGGCCGGAACAGCCGACGCGGGCCATCGCCGCTCTGGCGGCGCTCCTCGCGGGCCTGCGGACGGGCGACCTCGATGGCGGGTTGGGGCCGCGCCGGGTCCGCTGTTGGCGCGGGAGCCGGCGGCGCGACGGGACGCACCACCTTGCGCAGCTGCTCAAGCACCAGGGTCGCCACGGCGACGTCCTGGCCGCGCTCGATGGCGCGCTCGAATTCGCGCATCAGGAGCGACTGCGCGTTCGGCGGCAGCTGCCCGAGATATTCCCTTAACCGCTCGTGAGCTGTCTGACCCATGCGCCGGCGTGCAAATTTCCACGGCGAGAGCGCACATCGCGCACCCCTGCCCGAACCATAGCGTCCGCGGTATTAAGAACACCTTTAGGATGGCGAAATTCGCCGCCCCGTCAAACGCCGGGCAATCTCAGCTCCGCCCGCAGTCCCCCGGTCGGGGCATCGCCCAGGGTCAGGCGGCCGCCGTAGAGCGCGGCCAGATCGGTGACGATCGACAGCCCGAGCCCCGACCCCGGCTTGGATTCGTCCAGCCGCTGGCCGCGCCGCAGCACCTGGGCGCGCTCGGCGGCCGAGAGGCCGCGGCCATCGTCGTCGACCACGATCCGCAGCATCGGCGACGCCCCGGACTGGGCCGGCGGCTCCACCGTGAGCTCGACCGAAACCCGCGAAGCCGCCCATTTGCAGGCATTGTCGACCAGATTGCCGACCATCTCCTCCAGATCCTGGCGCTCGCCGCGAAACCTCGCGGCGGGATCGGCGGTCGCCTCGACCACGATGCTGCGGTCGCGGTAGATCTTTTCCATGGTGCGCCGCAGCGCCTCGATGGCCGGCGCCACCTCGGTCACGGTGGATACGATGGTGACACGCGCGGCGATCCGCGCCCGCTCGAGGTGGTGGGCGACCTGGTCGCGCATGACGTCCGCCTGCTCCATGACCTTGGCCGCGAAGGGGTCCGCCGCATGGGTCGC
This sequence comes from Bradyrhizobium sp. SZCCHNR1051, assembly GCF_032489615.1. NCBI lineage: Bacteria > Pseudomonadati > Pseudomonadota > Alphaproteobacteria > Hyphomicrobiales > Nitrobacteraceae > Bradyrhizobium > Bradyrhizobium sp. SZCCHNR1051. The sequence continues at coordinate 122,202 of NZ_JAUEYJ010000008.1, forward strand.
CGCTTCATTCACGATGACGGAGAGCGGCGTCTTGATGGCATGGGCGAGATTGCCGACATGCGTGCGCGCCCGCTCGACGATCTCGCGATTGGCATCGATCAGCGCATTGGTTTCGCGGGCCAGCGGCGCGATCTCGACCGGAAACTCCCCTTCCAGCCGCTCGGCGCGCCCGGACCGGATGTCGGCGATCGATTCGGAGATGCGTTTCAGCGGCGCGAGGCCATAGCGGACCTGGAAGATGGTCGTGAGCAGCAGCACGATCCCGAGCGCCGTGAAGGTGCCGCCGAGGTAATAGTCGAAGCTGCGGGTCTCGTCGAAGATCTCCGAGGCATCGCCGGCGACGCTGACCAGGAATTTGCCGTCGGAGCCGAGATCCACCGGGCGCTCGACCATGCGCAGGTCCTGGTTCTCCGGCCCCTCGACATAGCCGATCCGGATCCCGGCCGCCGTGAGCTCGACCCCCTGCTCCTCCAGCTTGGGCAGCTTCTTGTCCCACAGCGAGCGCGAGGCCCGTACCTCCGGCTTCTCGGCGTCGGTACGGGTGATCTGCCAGTACCAGCCGGACAGCGGCAGCTCGAACAGCGGCTCACCCAATGACTGGAATTGGCGGTCCGGTGGATCATCGGGGGTGGCGACCTCGGCGATCAGGGTGCGCAGATAGAGGTTGAGCCGTCGGTCGAAGGCGCGCTCGGTCGCGTTGCGATAGACTGAGGACAGCACGATGCCCGTAATTGCGAGAATGACCACGAGCCACGCGGTCGCGGACAGGAACAACCGGGTGGCAAGTGAACTCTGGCGCATGACCGCAAACTAGCGAAACGGCCGGCGCCCGGCCACCTCGAATGGCATGCTCCGGAAACGGATCAGGCGCCTGCGGCCGGCGGCGGGGTCAGCAGGTAGCCGAGGCCGCGCACGGTCTGGATGACGTCGCAGTCGAGCTTCTTCCTGATGCGGCCGACGAACACCTCGATCGTGTTCGAATCGCGGTCGAAGTCCTGGTCGTAGAGATGCTCGACCAGCTCGCTGCGCGAGACGACGCGACCGGAATGATGCATCAGATAGGACAGCAGGCGGTATTCGTGTGAGGTCATCTTGACGGGGTTGCCCGACACGCTGACCTTGCCGGTGCGGGTGTCGAGGGTGACCGGCCCGCAGGTCAGCTCACTCTGGGCATGGCCGGCCGAGCGGCGCAGCAGCGCGCGGATGCGCGCCAGGACTTCCTCGAGATGGAACGGCTTGGCGACATAGTCGTCGGCACCGGCGTCGAAGCCCTGGACCTTGTCGCTCCAGCGGTCGCGCGCGGTCAGGATCAGCACGGGCATCGCCCGGCCATTGCGCCGCCAGGCTTCCAGCACCGAGATGCCGTCCATCTTGGGCAGGCCGATGTCCAGCACGACAGCGTCGTAGGGCTCGCTGTCTCCCAGATAGTGCCCTTCCTCACCATCGAACGCACGGTCCACAACGTAGCCGGCGTCGCTCAGGGCCGTGGTGAGCTGACGGTTGAGATCCGGATCGTCCTCGACAACGAGCAGACGCACGCTTGCCTCCAAAGCTGAACTGCACGATTTCCGCCCTCAAGATGAACCGGAAGGCCGTGAACCGTGCATGAACGGAACCCGAGCGACCAAGTTACTTTTTGGTCATCTCGATCGGGACCGCCGGCAAGGGCCGACAGAATTGGGGCGGATATAAGCTCTGGAGGATGGGCATGTGAAGACCCGCCGCACCGATGGCGGGGCTCGAACGCAGACCTGCGGGGACGCGGACGGACGTTGCTCCCCCGGTCCCCTCCCCAGCCACGCAACGGAGCGGGTCGAACGGTCCTCGTGTCACGTGCGGAAGAACACGAACCAGACCAGGCCAAGGACCAGCAGCGCCAGTCCGGTGGAGATGGCCAGGATCGCCAGGACGGACGGTCCAGGCTCACCCTGCCGCGCTTCGGTGGGGGTCTCGACGATCTGCGTCGGTCGTCTGGCTGCCATGGTGCCCTCAGCTGACTGTTATCCGCGTTCGAGCGGTAAAGCGCTCTGTCACGCACTCTCGTTGGCAACGTCGGCAGCCAGGTGATGTTCCGGTACGGCGCCCCCCTGCGACGGGTTAACGCCGATCCGAGAATCTGCCGGCCAGCTTGTTGAATCCGCAGCCTCGGGTGTTATCCTCGCGGCTGCCGCGAGAACGACGTCCGCAGCAGCCCGGTTCGGAGCAAGCCGTTAGTTCGGAGTTAAGTGGAGTAGGTCATGGCCCCGCGCGCCAATTGGAAGGGTTTTCTGCGCCTGTCGCTCGTGACCTGTCCGGTCGCGCTCTATCCGGCGACGTCGGAGTCCGAGAAGGTCTCCTTCAACCAGATCAACCGCAAGACCGGCCACCGCATCAAATACAGCAGGGTCGATGCCGAGACCGGCGAGGAAGTCGCCAATGACGACATCGTCAAGGGCTACAAGGTCGACACCGACACCTACATCGAGGTCACCAAGGACGAGCTCGAGGACATCGCGCTGGAATCGACGCACACCATCGAGATCGACGAGTTCGTGCCGCGCACCGACATCGACAGCCGCTATCTGATCCGCCCCTATTACCTCGTCCCTGACGGCAAGGTCGGCCATGACGCCTTCGCGGTCATTCGCGAGACCATCCGCAGCATGGACAAGGTCGCGATCGGCCGTGTCGTGCTCACCAACCGCGAGCACATCATCGCGCTGGAGCCGCTCGGCAAGGGCCTGATGGGAACGCTGCTGCGCTACCCCTACGAAGTGCGCAACGAGGAAGAATATTTCGACGATATCCAGGATGTGAAGATCACCAGCGACATGCTGGATCTTGCCAAGCACATCGTCGAGAAGAAATCGGCCGACTTCCAGCCGGAGAACTTCGAGGATCACTACGAGGCCGCGCTGATCGAGCTCATCAACAAGAAGCGCAGCGGCGTGACGATCGCCGCCAAGACCGCGCCGAAGTCGAGCGGCAACGTCATCAACCTGATGGACGCCCTGAAGCGCAGCCTTGCCAGCGAGGGTGACAAGGCGCCCGCCGCGGCCGCCCCCGCGCCGAAGGCCAAGGCCAAGAAGCCGAAGAAGCGCGTCGAAGGCCAGCGCGAGATGCTGCTGCCGATCAGCGGCAAGAAGGCCAAGGACGAGACGAAGAAGGCCGAGGAGCCGAAGAAGTCGGAGAAGCCGGTGCGAACCACCGCACGCTCACGAAAGGCGAGTTGAGGCTTCGATACGGCGAGCGACCTCCGGACCTCTGCACGGCGTACGGGTCCTCTGCATAGCGGTCGCTCGGCCGCGACTGCCGCGAGTTCCAGGTGTTGCAGCGGGCACGCCACACCGCGCGTGACACCACGGGTCTGTCATCCACCAAGGACACCGCATCGATCGCCGCCGTCCCATTCACGGCGGAAACATCTGCCTTGGTCAGGTAAGTTGATCCTGCGACGGTGATCCAGCGATCAGGCGCGGATTTGTGATCGTGTCGACATCGCTTCGATGCTTGCGGAATGATCACGTCGCGCCTAGCTCTGCGGCGCGGGATGGTGATCCGGGCGTACAGCTTCCTGATGGAAGATCGATGTGCCTGGTCGGTCGGGACGACGCTGGCGAAGTCGTCCCAGCCGCACGACGCGGCGTATCAGGGGGATATGGATGTTTCAGCACGATGCGGACCAACGCCGGGCGCAGTACGCCTAGCGATGGCACGGGTTCAGCTGTCCGAGCTCTCCGCTTTCGCAGCCGTCGCGGATTCGTTGAGCTTCACCAAGGCCGCCGCTTATCTCGGCTGCTCCTTGCCCACCATCAGCCAGACCATCAAGAGCCTCGAGGAGCGGCTGGACGTCAGGCTGTTCAACCGGACGACACGCAGCGTGGCCCTCACGGAGGCCGGCGAGCGCCTGCTGGCGGAGATCCAGCCGATTCTCGAACGGGTCGACCAGGCCATCGAGAGCATCAACGCGTTCCGCGACAAGCCGATGGGCACCCTGCGCCTGACCGTATCCCGCGTGTTCGCCGTAAGGGGGCTCGGCCCCCTGATCAGGTCATTCCTGGCCGAATACCCGGACATCCATATCGAACTGGCTGTCGACGACACCAACAGTGACATCGTGCGCAATCGCTTCGATGCCGGCATCAGATCCGGACACCGGGTGGAGCGCGACATGAAGGTCATCCGCGTCTTCGACGAGTGCAGCTTCGTTGCGGTTGCCGCCCCCGGCTATCTCGCGGCGCATCCCGCGCCGGCCGTGCCCGAGGATCTCCAGGCCCATAATTGCATCCGGCATCGGGTCCCTGCCGACGATACGCTGCAGCCCTGGATCTTCGAAAAGGGCGGCGAGCGCACCGAGATTGCTGTGGACGGCTCCCTCATCGTCAACGACTTCGATCTCGCGCTGAATGCCGCACTCGACGGCATCGGCGTCGCTTATCTCGTCGAGCCGATGATCGAGCCGCATCTGGCCGAAGGACGGCTAATGCGGCTGCTGCCCGGCTGGAGCTACACGACGCCCGGACTGTTCCTGTACCATCCGAGCCGCCGGCAACCGCCGATGCCGCTGCAGGTCTTTCTCGACTTCGTCAAGCGCTGGCGCAGCGGCGTCACCCTGGACGCGATGTCGCGCGCGGCGGATTACGGCGCACACGGGTTGGTAGCAGCGACGTCACATCGAACGCCGATGCACGTCGAGCCCAACCGCCGCTGAGATCACGTGCGAGGCCGGAGAGATCATTCGCGCGTCGGCAGCGACGCTGCGAAACGCCATGATGCGCGCAGTCTGCGATGTGCAGCGGGATTGTTCGGGATTCCCATCTAACCTATTCACGATTATCACCATTAACAAATTGACACAGCGAGGCCAAAACTGCGGCGTGACCGCGTCGACGCTGGTGCGTGCGAGCAGCGTGTTAACGACGATCGAGTGTGCCTCGAACAAGCAGAGCACATTCATCAAATCGAAATTGGCTCATGCACACTGCATTCAACCATTCCGCCAGTCGCGCCGATCAAGCCGTCGCCGGAATCAAATGTGTGAGAGCAGCAATCTGGCGAAGCCAGAGGCGACACGCGGGGGGCCGTGTGCATCGCCGTCAACCGGAGAAACGGAAATGAAGACGTTGAGGGGCCTGCTACTCGGAACGGGAGCAGTGATACTGTCCGCCGCGGCGGCGCAGGCCGCGGATCTTCCGCTGAAGGCCAAGGCCGTCGAATATGTGAAGGTGTGCTCGCTGTACGGCACCGGCTTCTACTACATTCCCGGCACCGACACCTGCATCAAGCTCGGCGGCTATCTGCGCGCCGAGACCGCGCTGTGGACCAACAGCAATTACGGTGGCGCCTATTCAGGCCAGGCCGGCGCAGACAACCGCCTGAGCAACCGCTATCAGACCCGTTCGCGCCAGGATCTGAACATCGATACGCGCACCGCGACCGAATATGGCGTGGTGCGCACCTACTTCGAGACCGTGCTGAACTGGACTTCGGGCTCCTATGGCGGCGCGGGCGCCGGCGCCACCTCCTACACCGGCGATGCCATCTCGGGCGGCATCGTCGGCGTCTACTACGCCTTCATTCAGTTCGCCGGCTTCACAATGGGCAAGGCGGTGTCGACCTTCGACGCGCCCTGGACCAACTATCCCGGCAACAATTTCGACGGCCTGGTCGGCGGCAGCGGCTCCAACAACGGCGTCAACCAGTTCACCTACACCGCCGATTTCGGCCAGGGCATCACCGCCGCGGTCTCGCTGGAAGACCAGACGCAATTCTTCACCACCAACATCTGGAACACCTCCGGCATCACCGCGGCCGGCGTGCTCGGCGGCAATTATGGCTCGAGCAGCTTCGGCGGGACGGTGTCTCCCGACATCATCGGCATGGTTCGCGTCGACCAGGCGTGGGGCATCTTCCAGGCGTCGTTCGCCGCGCATGACAATCATGCCGCCTATTACGGCGCGACCGAGACCTCGGGTCATCCCTCCGACAAGTGGGGCTGGGCCGCGCAACTGGCGCTGTCGATCAAGAACATCCCGACCGGTCCGGGCGACGTCGTCAACCTGCAGGCGGTCTACACCGACGGCGCGAGCCGCTACAACTTCCAGAGCCTCGCCAACACGACCTACGCGATGTACGGCGGCACCAACGTAGCCGGCGCCTATCAGAGCATCGGCTTCGCCGGCGTCGCCGACGCGGTGTTCGGCACCGGCACGGGCCTGTCGACCGTGCAGACCTGGGGCATGCGCGGCGCCTTCACCCACAATTGGGATCCGCGCTGGAATACGGCGCTGTACGGCGCCTATGCCCAGGTGCGCTATGGCCAGACGGGATCGAGCCTCATCTGTGCTGGCATTGCCGCCACCGCGATGCTGACGGCGGGCTCGACCTGCAACCCCGACTTCAATCTCGGACAGATCGGCCTCATCACCCGATGGACGCCGGTCAAGGGCCTGACCTTCTCGGCCGACGTGACCTACAGCCACCTCGACCAGAAATATTCGGGCACGGCGATTGCTCCGGCCGTCACGAGCACGGCGAAGCCGGCCGCGATCTACCAGCTCAAGGACCAGGACACGGTGAGCATGCTGCTGCGCGCCCAGCGCAACTTTTGAAGCTGGGCTGTTGAACCTCTGACTGCTCGACGAGCTTCCGGCGATGCCCCCGCCGGAAGCTTCGTTCGTGGAGACTGGCGGCGCGTCGCATGCAACAGAATGGGATGGGGCACAATGCAGCAGGCGTCGTGCACAATCACGACGCCTGTGACTTGATCGGCCAATGAGTTGATTCGGCCAATGAGTTGATCACGCGCCGACTTGATCGCGCGGCAATTTGACCGGCGGGCTCTACTTGATCGAGGTGTTGATCGCGGTGAACTTGCTGCTGAGTCCCGAGCCCAGGCCATTGACGGCCGCCAGGATCACGATGCTCAATCCGCCGGCAATGATGGCGTATTCGATCGAGGTCGCGCCAGCCTGATTCTTCAGGAAGCTCGCAATCAACTGCCGCATCTACCTCTCCGGTCGGGCTCGATCATCTGACGCGCCGGAAGGGCGCGCCGAGGCCGGGATGGACGCCCCGCCGGAAACCCTCCGTCATCGGCTTGAACAATCGGTTAACCCGATGAGGTACCTGCGCGGCCCAGATTCGGAGCCGGCATTCCATCGCAGGCCCGCCCTCACCCGACGTCCGAGATCCGAACCGGAGTGCAAGCAACTGAATTTGCTTCGCTTTATTCTCAGTCCACGGCCCCCGGCCGGTTGGCGGCAAAGCCGAGCCGCTGAATCCTCGTCCGACACATTCAGAAAAAATTCGGCTTATCCGCCAGATGCCACGTCATGATCTGGGTCAACGGCGATGGCGTGGACCGCCCTAAAGGTTATCCTGGTCGCCATGAGCACAACAGATTCCGCCCGCCCCCAGCTCAAGATCCGCAGCGTCGCGCTCGACACCGGCCGCGAGAACGTTGTCGTGATCTCCCGCCGCTCGAAGGCGCTGCGGCCCGAGGTCTTCCGCGGCTTCAGCCGCGTCGAGCTGCGCTGCAACTCGCGGACGCTGCTGGCCACACTCCTGATCACCGACGACGACGCACTGATCGGGCCCGACGAGATCGGCCTATCGGAGCCGGCGCTGCGGCGCTTTGCCGAGCCGGCCGGCACGCTCGCGACCGTGTCGCCCGCGACGCCGCCCGACAGCATGGAGGCGGTCCGGGCCAAGATCCGGGGCGAGACCTTGAGCGACCAGGCGATCGCTGCCGTGATCGAGGACCTCACCCACTACCGCTATTCGGACATGGAGATCGCAGCCTTCCTGATCGGGTCGGCCAGCTTCATGACCTCGGGTGAGCTGCTGGCGCTGACGCGCGCCATGGCCAATGCAGGCACTCAGCTCAAATGGCCGGACCCGGTCGTGGTCGACAAGCATTGCATCGGCGGCATCCCCGGCAACCGCACCTCGATGGTGGTGGTGCCGATCGTCGCCGCCCACGGCCTGACCATCCCGAAGACCTCCTCGCGTGCGATCACCTCGCCGGCCGGCACCGCCGACACGATGGAGGTGCTGGCGCGGGTCAATGTCGGCGCGGAGGAAATGAAATCGATCGTCGCCGCCTGCAATGGCTGCGTGATCTGGGGCGGCCACGTCAACCTGTCGCCGGCCGATGACATCCTGATCTCGGTCGAGCGCCCGCTCAGCCTCGATACCCGCGAGCAGATGGTCGCCTCGATCATGTCGAAGAAGCTCGCTGCCGGCTCGACGCATCTGCTGCTCGACCTGCCGGTCGGCCCGACCGCCAAGCTGACCAGCGGCGCGGAGGCGATGCGCCTGCGCAAGCTGTTCGAGTTCGTCGGCGACAGGTTCGGTCTCAAGGTCGAGGTGATCACCACCGACGGCCGCCAGCCGATCGGCAACGGCATCGGGCCGGTGCTGGAGGCGCGCGACGTGATGGCGGTGCTGGGCAACGAGCCGTCGGCCCCGGCTGACCTGCGCGAGAAATCGCTGCGGCTGGCGGCGCATCTGCTCGAATATGATCCGAAGCTGCGCGGCGGCGCCGGCTATAACAGGGCGCGCGAGCTGCTCGACAGCGGCGCGGCGCTCAAACAGATGCTGAAGATCATCGATGCGCAGGGCCCACCGGAATGCCGCAGCGAGCTCGGCGATCTCGCCTTCGACGTCAAGGCCGAACACGACGGTATCGTGTCCGCGATCGATTGCCTGCGGCTCAATCGCCTGGCGCGCACCGCCGGCGCGCCCGTGAACAAGGGCTCCGGGATCATGCTGTTCAGGAAGATCGGCGATCGTGTCGACCGGGGTGAGCCACTCTATCGCGTGTTCACCTGCGATCCGTCGGAGCATGATCTGGCCGCAGCCGCGGCCGCCGCCAACCACGGCTATAGCTTCGCCGACGGCGCGAACGGTCGTTCGTGATGAACCGTCGTCGAGCATCGATCCATCGTCCTCGGGAGACCGCCGCATGAGTGTGACCGTTCGATTCTGCGGTGCGGCGCACACCGTCACCGGGTCCTGCTATCTGGTCCGGACCGACAACGGACAGATGCTGATCGACTGCGGCCTGTTCCAGGGTCAGAAGACGCTGAAGGAGCTCAATTACGGCGACTTCCCATTCCGTCCCGCCGATATCGACGCCGTGCTGCTGACGCATGCGCATATCGACCATAGCGGCCTGCTGCCGAAACTGGTGCGCATGGGCTTCGACGGCAAGATCTTCGCAACGCGCGGCACCATCGATCTCTGCTCCTGGATGCTGCCCGATGCCGGCAACATCCAGGAGCAGGAGGTGCTGGCGCTGAACCGCCGCAACACCGCGCGCGGCCGCGGCGAGGTCAGCCCGATCTACACCCAGGACGATGCCATCGCCGCGCTGCAATACTTCCAAGCCGTCCCCTACGAGACCTGGACCGAGATCATTCCCGGCGTCCGCGCCCGCTACTGGAATGCCGGGCATCTGCTGGGCTCGGCCTCGATCGAGATCGAATTCGCAGGACAAGGCGCCGACGGCGCGCCGCTGCGGCTGCTCGCCTCCGGCGATGTCGGGCCCGACGCCAAGCTGCTGCAGCCGGATCCGAAAGCGCCCGAGGGCTTCGACTACGTGATCTCGGAGGCGACCTATGGCGACCGCATCCGTGAGCCGACCACGCCGGAGCTGCGCCGCGGCCGTCTGGCCGGCGAGGTGCGCGACGCGGCGGCGGCCCAGGGCGCGCTATTGATCCCGGCCTTCGCGGTGGAACGGACGCAGGAGCTGATCGTCGATCTGGTCGGCCTGATGGAGCGTGGCGAGATTCCGGCCGCGCCGATGTTCCTGGATTCGCCGCTGGCGATCCACGCCACCGAGGTGTTTCGCGCGCACACCGAGAGCCTCGACGGCGGCAGCGATGTCGGCCGTCTGTTGTCGTCGTCGCATCTGCGATTCACCGAGACCGTCGATGAAAGCAAGGCGATCGCCAAGCTGACCGGCTTCCACATCATCATCGCCGCCAGCGGCATGTGCGATGCCGGTCGCATCCGCCATCATCTCAAGCGCTGGCTGTGGAACAGCCGCGCCACCGTGCTGCTGGTCGGCTACCAGGCCAACGGCACGCTTGGGCGCTTCCTGCAGGACGGCGTCAAGGCGGTGCGCATCCAGGGCGAGGAGATCAAGGTCGCGGCGCGCATCCGCATGATCGACGACTATTCCGGCCACGCCGACGGCGCCGAGATCGCGCGCTGGATCGCGGCCCGCCGCCCGATCGCGCGCGGCCTCTTCCTGTCCCACGGCGAGGACGCTGCGATCGCGGCGCTGGCGACGCGCGTCACCGAGCGGATCGTGCCGGCGGCGAAAGTGTTCTCGCCCCTGCTCGACGACGTCTATGAGCTGACGAGCGCAGTGCCGACGCCGCTCGACGTCGCGCGCCGACGACGGCTGGCGCCGGAGGCGGTCACCCGGCTGGACTGGCACAACGACATGTCGGGTCTGCTGCTCGACATCCACGAGCGGATCGAACAGGCCGCCGACGATCGCGCCCGCGGCGTCATCATCCGCCGCCTGCGCCGGGCGCTGGAGGAGTGATGCGAGCGGCGTAGCCGCGAAGGCTGCGCGCCTGCGATGTTCGTCGTCGAACGGTCACACTTTGATCGCACCTTGAGGACGATCGGGTGCGGTGCGAAGCTCGCAGACGGCGACGCTCTCGCAGCTTGTGCATATTGAAACACACAACGTGCCGACGGCTGGTCTCCGAGAGCTGTTCTGATAGGCTCGACACGTGGTTCATGACAACGGAACGATCCGGGTGAACCGGGCGCAGGTGGGGAAACGAGGGGCTCTCACATGCATCAACCATCGAAATGGTGGGCGGGACTGATCGCTGTTGCCGTGCTGTGGCTCGCGGCCATGAGCTTCAAGACGGCGGGGGTCGAGGACGATATCGCACCGCGGGCACGTGCCGCCGTTGCCGCCGCCGTCCCCGACACAGCCGCGGCTCTCAAGGTCTCTGTCGCGGGGCGTGACGTTCGCATCGAAGGGCCGGAGTTCAGTCCCGATCAGTCGACGAAACTGGAGGACGCCGCGTCGGTCAACGGCGTTCGGCTCGTCGACGGCACCTACGACAAGCTGCCGACACCGAAACCGTATGCCTTCCGCGCCACGCGAAACGGCAGCCAGCTCGTGCTCGAAGGCGCGGTGCCGACGCCCGCCGTTCGGAATGCCGTGCTCAATGCCGTCCGTTCGTCCGGCGGTGAGGTGGTCGATCGCCTCGGCTATGCGCTGGGAGCTCCGGCCGACTTCGCGGCCATCGCGAGCCACGGATCGGTCCAGGCCGCCAAGCTCAGCGGCGGCGCGTTCGCGCTCGCGGACAAGGCCTATTCGATCGCAGGTGCCGCCGCATCGTCGGACGCCTATGAGGCCGCCATCGCCGCGACGCGGCAGTTGCCGGGCGGCGCCGTGCTCGACAAGGTCGCGATCCTGCCGCCGGAGGCAAAACCGTTCATCTGGAGCGCGGTTCGCGAGAGCAACACGCTGGTGATGTCCGGCGTCGTTCCGAATGACGACATCAGGCGCGCGCTTGAGGCCGCCGCGATCAAGGCCTGGCCCGGCGCGTCGGTGATGCATCACATGCAGATCGCGCGTGGCGCGCCTGCTGGCGATTTTGGTGCCTACACGTCCTATGCGCTGACGGAGCTCACCAGGCTGAGCACGGGCCGCGTCGTCATCTCCGACGCCACCTACACGATTTCGGGCGAGGCGCCCTCGACCGCCGCCTATGACGAAACGATGGCCGGTGTCGGCAAGCTGCCGACCGGGCTGACCTTGGCGAAGGCCGACATTCTGCCGCCGGAGATCAAGCCCTATCGCTGGTCGGCGGAGTTCGACGGCACCGGCTTGAGCCTCACAGGTCTCGCGCCGAGCGGAGCGACCCGCGATGCGATGCTGGGCTCCGCCAGCGGACAGTTCGACGGCAAGCCGATCAAGAGCCAGATCGGCATCGCCCGCGGCGCCCCGGATGGCGACCTTGCCAAAGCGAGCGCGAGCCTGCTGCAGCAGCTCGCCCGGCTTTCGCAGGGGCGCGCCGAGATCAACGACACCCAGGTCTCGCTCAGGGGCGTCGGACTCGCCAACGTCACCGGCGCAGCCGTGCGCGAGCAACTGGCCGGCGCCCTGCCCGCGCCGTTTGCGCTCGCGTCCATCGACGTCCGCGACGGCCCGGTCTCGCCTTACGCGTTCGGACTGCAGAAGCAGGACGGCCGTGTCATGCTGAGCGGCTACGTGCCTGATGATGCCGCCCGCCGCGATCTCGTCGACGCCGCCACGTCGACGTTCATCACCGAGACGGTCGAGGACGGCCTGAAGATCGGCGACGGTGCGCCAAAGGATTACGTGCAGTCGCTGAAGGCGACGTTCCCGGCGCTGGCGCGGCTGTGGTCGGGTGCGCTGACGGCGAAGGACGCGGCGATCACGGTCGACGGGCTCGCCATCTACGACAAGTCGGCAGAGCAGGTCCGCAAGGAGCTCGCCGATGCGGTCGGCAGCGGCTTCAAGCTCGACGACGTCAAGATCGGCCTCAAGCCGGAAAGCCCGCCACTCGCGGTCGCGGAGTGCCAGCCGGCGTTCAACGGGCTGCTCGCCAAGGGCCGCGTCCGCTTCAGCACCGGCAGCGCCGAGCTCAGCCGCGAGTCGCTGGCGCTGCTCGATCACCTGATCGAGGTTGCGCAGCGCTGCAAGGACGCCGAGATCGCGATCGAAGGCCACACCGACAATGTCGGCGACGAAGCTAACAACATGGACCTCTCCAAGCGCCGGGCTGCCGCGGTGGTCGGCTATATCGGCGACGCCGGCATCGACACCTCGCGCATGACCTCGGAAGGCTACGGCCAGACCAAGCCGGTCGCCTCCAACGACACGGCCGAAGGCCGCGCGCAGAACCGCCGCATCGAATTCGTCGTCAAGTGAGGCGCTGACATCATGATGTACGACCTTGCGACATTTCCGTTCTGGATCATCTTCGCCGTCGGCATCGGCGGCTTTGTCGGCTGGCGCACCTGGTCGGACGCGCCGCGGCCGGATTGGCTGAGAAGCTGGCTGCTGCCGGCGACGCTCGCCCTCGTCATCGGGATCGTGATGGCGCTGCTGAGCGTGCTGCCCGGACGTGCCGGCCTGTGGCTCGAGGTCGGCCTGCTGATGGTCGGCGCCTATGTGCTCGGCTGCCTGATCGGCGGACAGCTCAAGGACTATGTCGGGCTGGGTGACACCAGTGCGATGTCGCCGGGCGGTCCTGGACACAGCGTCGCGTTCGCCGGCGCAACGGCGGCGGCCAGTCCTTGGGCGGACAGCCCATCCCCGGCTGCGCAGGCCGCAGCCAGCGTCGAGGCCGATCGCCTCGCCACTGAAGCCGCCGCAAAGGCCGAAGCCGATCGTGTTGCGGCCGAAGCCGCTGCAAGGGCGGAGGCCGAGCGTCTAGCCGCCGAAACGGCCGCAAAGGCCGAGGCTGAGCGGCTCGCCGCGGAAGCCGCGGCAAAGGCCGAGGCTGATCGTCTGTCTGCCGAGGCCGCAGCGAAGGCCGAAGCCGAACGGCTCGCTGCCGAGGCGGCGGCGAACGCCGAGTCCGAGCGCCTTGCTGCGGAGGCCGCCGCGAAAGCCGAAGCGGACCGCCTCGCTGCGGAAGCAGCCGCGAAAGCAGAGGCCGATCGTGTTGCGGCAGAAGCGGCCGAAAAGGCCGAAGCTGAACGCTTGGCCGCTGAGGCAGCGGCGAAAGCCGAAGCAGACCGTCTTGCGGCGGAGGCCGTCGCGAAAGCCGAGGCGGAGGCTCAGCGTCTCGTGGCCGAAGCGACCGCCAAGGCCGAGGCCGATCGCCTCGCCGCCGAAGCGGCCGCAAGGACGGACGCCGATGACCTCGCCGCAGACGCCGAGGCGGAACGGCTTGCCGCCGAGGTTGCCGCATCATCGGCGCCGGAGATCCCAGCCACAGCCGACGGCAGGCCGCCGGCCCTGCCCGCACCCAACGGTGCAGCCGATGATCTCAAGCTGATCAAGGGCATCGGACCCAAGAACGAGCGCGTCCTCAACGACATCGGCATCCACCATTTCAGCCAGATCGCGGCGTGGTCGCCTGACCATGCGAGCTGGGTCGGCCATCACATGGCCTTCCCCGGCCGCATCGAGCGCGAGCATTGGATCGCGCAGGCCAAGCTGCTCGCCGCGGGCCTCGACACCGCGCATTCGACTGCGGTGAAGTCGGGCGCGATCACGATCGATGATCAGGCCGACGCGCCGCTGAGCGAGGACGAGGCGAGCTACCTCCTGGCCCACCTGCCGGCGCTGATGCCGCCCGTCGAGAACGAGGACGTCCATGGCGGCGCCCGCCCGCTCGGACTGGCGGCGCCGCGCGGCGGCCAGGCCGACGATCTCAAGCTCATCAAGGGCATCGGCAAGCAGAACGAGGCCCGGCTGCACGGCCTCGGCATCTGGCATTTCGAGCAGATCGCAGCCTGGACCGCCGAGCACGCCAAATGGGTCGGCTCGTATCTGGCGTTCGCAGGACGGATCGAGCGCGAGCGATGGATCAGCCAAGCCAGGGAGCTGGCGAACGGCGGATCGACCGAATTTGCGAAACGCGTCGAGGCTGGTCTGGTGAAGTCATCGCTCGACGACGGCTCGCGCGGGCAGGACAACATCGAGATCCCTCAGCCGCGCGAGTAGCGGCCCCAACTGACGAACCGTAGGGTGGGCAAAGGCGCTGCTGTGCTCTCTCCTCACGTCCCATCGTGGTGACGCCGTGCCCACCATCTCGCCGCGGGCTGTGCTTGACGACGGTGGGCACGGCGCGCGCGACAGGGTGCCTTGGAACAACGGCTGTGCCGGGCGCCTTTGCCCACCCTACCTGTCTTTCCTATTCCGCCATCTCCACCGGCTCGGTGCGCGACGGGCCGGCCAGCGGCCGCTCCTCCATCAGCATCATGCAGACCGAGGCGCAGGCCAGCATCGCGGTGGCCGCGGCATAGACGAAGCGGAAGGCATGGATCATGTCGGCTTCCGCGATGCCGCTGACCGCGCCATGGGCGCCCTCCGCCAGCGAAATGTCGGCGCCCAGCGCCATCAGCAGGATGGCGCTGAAGGCCGCAACCGTGAACGAGGACATCATCGAGCGGAAGAAGTTCATCGCGCCGGTGATGGTGCCGATCTGGGAGCGGTCCACCGCGTTCTGCAGCGAGACCACCGAGATCGGGAACGCCGTTCCGAGCCCGATGCCGTAGATCGACAGCAGCGCCATCAGCACCCAGAGCGAGGGCGTGGTCACCGTCATGACCGCGGCGGCGATGGTGCCGATGATCGTGCCCACGATGGCGACGCGCTTGTAGTGCCTGACCCGGGCCATGGTGCGGCCGGCAATCGCCGCACCGAAGGTCGAGATCGCCGCGATCGGAATCAGGCCGAGGCCGGCCTCGCTCGGCGTCAAATGATAGACCAGCTCGTAATAGAGCGGCAGATGGACCGTGAGCCCGATCAGCGCGCCAAGTGCGCAGCCGCTTGCCAGCATGCCGTAGGGCACGACCGTGCCGCCCATCAGCGACAGCGGCAGGAACGGCTCATCGGCCCGTCTGGCGTGCCAGACGAAGGCCAAGCCCAGCGCCACCGCGCTGCCGATCATCGCCAGCAGGGTCGGCGATAGCCAGGCCAGCTTGTGGCCGCCCCAGGTCAGCACCAGCATGAACACGACGGCCGAGGCCATCAGCAGCAGGCCGCCGGCCCAGTCGACCTTGCGCAGCCGGTGATAGACCGGCAGCCGGCCCATCTTGGGCAGCAGCAAGGCGAGAGCGGCGATCGCGAGCGGGACGTTGATCCAGAAGATCATCGACCAGTGCAGATGGTCGGCGAAGAAGCCGCCGATCACCGGCCCGAGCAGGCCGGCGAGCAGCCAGACGCCGCTGAAATAGGCCTGGTACTGGCCGCGCTCGCGCGGGCTGACGACGTCGGAGATCACGGTCTGGACCACCGGCATGATGCCGCCACCACCCAGCCCCTGCAGGCCGCGGGCGAGGATCAGCACCGGCATGTTCGGCGCCAGCGCGCAGACCACCGAGCCGACCACGAACAGGCTGAGCGCGGTGATGATCATCGAGCGGCGGCCATAGATGTCGCAGAGCGTGCCGAACACCGGCGCCACCGCGGTCGACGCCAGCAGGTAGGCGGTGATCACCCAGGAGAGATTGGTGACGTCCTGGAACTCGCGGCCGATGGTCGGTAGCGCGGTCGCCACGATGGTCTGGTCGAGCGCGGCCAGGAACATCGTCAGCAGCAGGCTCATCAGGATGGTCCGCACCTCGGCCTGGGTCAGCGGCACGGGCGGCGCGAGCGGCGGCGCATCCTCGATCGCCTGCACCTGCGGCGGAATGGCCGGCAGCTCGGCGGCGATCTCTTCGGGCAGGGATTGGGACGCGGCAGGACAATGGCTCTGCCGATCGAACTTGTTCATGGGATGAATGCTATGCCGGGCGCGACCAACGCCGCGCGGATTCGCTGACTGGCGAACTACTTAAGGCATAAATTTCCCCCGCGGCAGCCGGCCGGGCGCATGGGTGCATCCCGACAGCACGAGAACGGTCGCATCATCGTGATTTGCTGCGAACGCGAGGTGATCGAGCCTATTTCGGCCGTCGCTTCAGCTTGGCCCGCTTCGGCAGCAGCACCGGCCATTGCACGATGTGGTCCTCGAGCTGGTCGTCCGGAACGTCGTCCTCGGTCCCTTCGACCCGTCCGCGCACCGAGACGCCGGCTTCATGCACCGTCTGAGGATCGCCCGAGATCAAGGGATGCCACCAGTAGAGATCGCGCCCCTCGGCCACGAGGCGGTAGCCGCAGCTCGGCGGCAGCCACGTCAGGGTGCGGACGTTCTCAGGCGTCAGGCGAACGCAATCCGACACTTGTTCGGAACGATTCGGGTAGTTCTTGCAGGCACATAGCCCGGCATCCAAGAGCTTGCACGAGATGTGGGTGAAGTAGATGTCGCCGGTATCCTCGTCTTCCAGCTTCTCCAGGCAGCAGCGCCCGCAGCCATCGCACAGGCTTTCCCATTCTGCCTCGGACATCTCTTCCAAGATCTTGGTTTTCCAGAACATTCCCTCCTGGCCCGAGGGACGTTTGAGCGGTGCGGTCATCGGGCGATTCTCAAGGAGGGCATGGCGTGGCCGCCATCTAGGTGCCCGGCCCCGAGCCGCGCAAGGGGCTTTGCCGATTACGGCGGCACGTTAGCTTTGTGCATCAAATTGTGAGCGGAACCATTGGTTTGTGACCTCCGCTCGGCTAGATACATAGTTGAGTCACTCCGGCGCGGCGCCGGCAACGCGGCTTGGGGTCAGGTGCTCGGGTTCGGGCGGCTGACTGTGCAGTGCCATGGGTTTGCCGCAACAATCGCGCAAGACCCTTCGATGGCCCCCAGCCCCACTTGCTGAGTGCTTTCGAAGCCAGCTGACACGCTTTCGAAACGACCAGGGTTCCCGTGCGGCAGATCATTCCAGACGATTGGAAGAAGCGGATCAACAATTTCCGCCTGGATCTCGACGCCCGCTTCGATTCGGCGCTGTTCTCCTCCCTGCGCGGCACCCGCGAGCTGTATGAACGCTATTCGGCGTTCATGGACCGCTTCTATGTCGGCGGCTGGAAGCGCTGGGTGTTCGTCGAGCCGTTCTCGGAGGCCGCCACCATCGGGCTCGGCGGCCTGGTGCTTATGCTGGCGCTCGCGATCCCCGCCTTCCGGGAAACAGCCGACGAGGACTGGCTGAAGAAGTCCGACCTCGCCGTCACCTTCCTCGACCGCTACGGCAACCCGATCGGCAGCCGCGGCATCAAGCACAACGACTCGATCCCGCTGGAGGACTTTCCGGACAATCTGATCAAGGCGACGCTCGCCACCGAGGACCGCCGCTTCTACGATCATTTCGGCATCGACATCGCCGGCACGGCGCGCGCCCTCGTCACCAACGCCCAGGCCGGCGGCGTCCGCCAGGGCGGCTCCTCGATCAGCCAGCAGCTCGCCAAGAACCTGTTCCTGTCCAACGAGCGCACCATCGAGCGCAAGGTCAACGAGGCGTTCCTGGCGATCTGGCTGGAAACCCGGCTGACAAAGAACGAGATCCTCAAGCTCTATCTCGACCGCGCCTATATGGGCGGCGGCACCTTCGGCGTCGACGGCGCGGCACACTTCTATTTCAACAAGTCGGTGCGCGACATCAACCTCGCCGAAGCCGCGATGCTGGCCGGCCTGTTCAAGGCGCCGACCAAGTTCGCCCCCCACATCAACCTGCCCGCCGCCCGCGCCCGCGCCAACGTCGTGCTCGACAATCTGGTCGACGCCGGCTTCATGACCGAAGGCCAGGTGTTCGGCGCCCGCCGCAACCCGGCCTTCGCGGTCGACCGCCGCGATGAGAGCTCGCCGAACTACTTCCTCGACTACGCCTTCGACGAGATGCGCAAGCTGGTCGACACGTTCCCGAAATCCTACACCGAGCGCGTCTTCGTGGTGCGGACCTCGATCGACATGACCGTGCAGCATGCGGCCGACGAGGCGATCGAGAACCAGTTGCGCCAGTTCGGCCGCGACTATCACGCAACCCAGGCGGCAACTGTCGTCTCCGACCTCGACGGCGGCATCCGCGCCATGGTCGGCGGCCGCGACTACGGCGCCAGCCAGTTCAATCGCGCCGTGGACGCCTACCGGCAGCCGGGATCGTCGTTCAAGCCGTATGTCTACACCACCGCACTGCTGAACGGCTTCAAGCCGACGTCGATCGTGGTCGACGGTCCGGTCTGCATCGGCAATTGGTGCCCGCAGAATTATGGCCATTCTTATTCCGGCTCGGTGACGCTGACGCAGGCGATCACGCGCTCGATCAACGTCGTGCCTGTGAAGCTGTCGATCGCGCTTGGCGGCAGGGAGGGACCAAAGGCCGGCCGCGCCAAGATCATCGAGGTCGCCCGGCGCTTCGGCCTCAAGGCGCCGCTGCCCGACACGCCGTCGATGCCGATCGGCTCCGACGAGGTCACGGTGCTGGAGCACGCGGTCGCCTATGCGACCTTCCCGAACAAGGGCAAGGCGGTGACGCCGCATTCCGTGCTCGAGGTCCGCACCGGCGGCGGCGACCTGGTCTGGCGCTGGGACCGCGACGGCCCGAAGCCGAAGCAGGCGATCCCGGCCTCGGTTGCTGCCGACATGGCGGGCATGATGAGCCACGTCGTCAGCGAAGGCACCGCACGCCGCGCCGCACTCGACGGCATTCCGACCGCCGGCAAGACCGGCACCACCAATGCCTATCGGGACGCCTGGTTCGTCGGCTACACCGGCAACTTCACCTGCGCGGTCTGGTACGGCAATGACGACTATTCGCCGACCAACCGTATGACCGGCGGCTCGCTGCCGGCACAGACGTGGCACGACATCATGGTCGCCGCGCATCAGGGCATCGAGGTCAAGGAGCTGCCCGGAGTCGGCATGGGCGAGAAGCTGCCACCGCAGCCCGCGTCCGCCGCGATGGCGCAGGCCGGCCAGCCGAAAACGCTGGAGATCAAGCCCGGCCCACCGCCGGTCCTGACCCGTCGCGGCGCCGACGTCCTGGTCCAGGTCGAGAAGATGCTGGACGACGCCGCGCGCGTGGCCGAGAAGGCGGCGCCCGTCGATCCGCGCAAACCCGCCAAGCCGGTGTCGTCGAGCGCGCTGGCCTTTCCTGAAAACTACGTCGCGGCAACGGCCGACGGCGTGACCACTCCTGCCCTGCGCAAGAACTGACGTCAGCGATCCCCGTGCGGCTGCTCTTCATCACCCTGCTTACGCTCCTGATCGCCACCGGCGTCGGCATCGGCGCGACCTGGATGACGACGACCCGCGGCACCGAATTCGGCACCTTGACGATCGGCGCGTGGACGGCGCGTCCGAAGACGGGCACGGCCGACGTCGACCCCTATGCCCGCGCGACCATCACCCGCAACGGCGAGCTGCCGATCGGCACCGGCGACGGCGTGGCCTTCACCGCCACCAGAGACGACAAGAAGAAGCCGCTCGACGGTCGCTGCGACATCCTCGTCAGCGGCGTCACGCCACCCGCCCGCTTCTGGACGCTCACGCTCTACGACCGCAAGGGCCACCTCGTCGCCAACACGCTGCAGCGCTACGGCTTCACCAGCCAGGAGCTGGTGCGAGGTGCCGATGGCTCCTTCGAGATTCGCGTCGCCGCGCGCTCGCGCTCCGGCAACTGGCTGCCGACCGGCGGCATCGAGCGCTACGCGCTGATGCTGCGGCTCTACGACACGCCAGTCGGTGTCGCAACCCGCACGCAGCGCGACGCGCCGATGCCGTCGATCACGACAGTGGGCTGCCCATCATGATCCGGCTGCTGTTCACGGTCGTCGTCGGCGTGCTGCTCGGCGGCGTGGTCCATCTCGTCAGCGTGCTGGCGTTGCCGCGGATCTCGACCCAGGACGCCTATTCCCGGCTGACGCCGATGACCAAGCTGAACGCCGTGACGCCCTTGCCGCTCGCCGATCCCGGCAATTCGCCGATGCCGTTCATGGACCCGGCTTTCGCGATGGCGATCTGCCGCTACGATCTGTCCGACGGACCGCTCAAGCTCACGGTTCCGGTGAGCCAGGCCTATACGTCGGTGTCGTTCTACACGCGCAACGAGATTGCCTACTACGCCATCAACGATCGCTCCGCCGGCAAGCGCGTGATCGAGCTCAACCTGATGACCGAGGCGCAGCATGAAGACCTGCCCGAGGACGAGGAGATCACGGCCGCCGACCGGCTGATCATCGATTCGCCGACGACGACCGGGTTGATCGTGCTGAAGGCCCTTGCCGCCGAGCCGGGTCTCATGCCGCAGGCGCAGGCCTCCCTTGCAGCGGCAAGCTGCGGCGTACAGACCGAGGCACCGGCCAAGGCCGAGAAGCCGCGCGGCAAACGATAAGTCAATACGACGCCCTGGATGAATTCGACAACACTCTCTTCACCCTTGGTGGCATAGTCGTTGTCGCGCGCCGCTGCTATGATGGATCAGGACGGCGGCGCTTCGCTCAACATCAGGTCATGGCTCTCGAAATCGAACGGAAGTTTCTCGTCAAGTCCGATGCTTGGCGGGATCAGGCGACGCACAGTGAACGCCTGCGCGACGGACTCGTCGCACGTCAGGACGGCCTCAAGGTTCGCGTTCGCTGCTATGGCAACCGGACGACGCTGTGCGTGAAGAGCGGCCGCCGCGGCCTGACCCGAGATGAATTCGAATACGACATCCCCGCGGACCACGCCGCGGTACTGTTCGCGCATTGCAATGGGCGCATCCTCGAAAAGACGCGTCACTACGTGCCCGCGGAAAGCGGCGTCTGGGAGGTCGACGTCTACCACGACGCGCTCGAGGGCGTCGTCATCGCCGAGATCGAGCTGCCGACCGAAACGACCGTCGTGACCCTTCCCGACTGGGTCGGCGACGAGGTCACCGGCGATCCGCGCTACAGCAAGGCTAACATGCTGACGGAGCGCTCGCGGGCGGCGAAAGTCCGGGAGCTGCGGCGCGCGCGCCTTGCAGGGCTGTGATGCACGCACGGGCCGTTGCGGCTTGACCCCTGTCAAATCACCCGTCGAGGGCCCACCTTAAACAGCGCGGACTTGGCGGTCTGAACGATCGCGCATGGAGTTTGCACGATGAGTTCATCGCAGGTGATGTCACAGGCGCTGCGCGCCAAGATCATGTCGGCGGACGAGGCTGCCGCGCTGGTCGAGCCCGGCAACCATGTCGGCATGAGCGGCTTCACCGGGTCGGGCTACCCGAAAGCGGTGCCGCTCGCGCTGGCGCGCCGGATCGAAGCCGCACATGCGCGCGGCGAGCCGTTCCGCATCGGCGTATGGACCGGGGCAAGCACCGCGCCCGAGCTCGACGGCGCACTCGCCCGGGCTGATGGCATCGACCTGCGCCTGCCTTATCAGTCCGATCCGGCGACACGACAGCGCATCAACGCCGGCAGCATCGACTATATCGATCTGCATCTCAGCCATGTCGCACAGTTCGTGTGGTTTGGCTTTCTCGGCCATCTCGACGTCGCCGTGATCGAATGCGCCGGCATCCTGCCCGACGGGCGGCTGATCCCATCGACCTCGATCGGCAACAACAAGACCTGGCTCGATCTGGCGGACCGCGTCATCATCGAAGTCAATTCGTGGATGAACCCGGCGCTGCTCGGCATGCACGACATCTATTACGGCACGCGCCTTCCGCCACATCGCAAACCGATCCCGATCGTGGCGCCCGGCGACCGCATCGGCGAGACCACCTATCGCTGCAATCCGGACAAGGTCATCGCGGTCGTCGAGACCCATGCGCCGGACCGCAACACGAGCTTCGCCGCGCCCGACGATGTCTCCGGCGCGATCGCCGGGCACATCCTGGAGTTCTTCGCACACGAGGTGAAGCAGGGCCGCCTCCCGCGCAATCTGCTGCCGCTGCAATCCGGCGTCGGCAATGTCGCGAACGCCGTCATGGCCGGGCTCGACGACGGGCCGTTCCCGCATCTCACCGCCTACACCGAGGTGCTGCAGGACGGCATGCTGAATTTGATCCGCTCGGGCCGGATGGATCTCGCTTCCGCGACCGCATTGTCGCTGAGCTCGGAAGCTGCGATCGAATTCAACCGCGAGATCGAGTTCCTGCGCGACCGCATCGTGCTGCGGCCGCAGGAGATCTCCAACCACCCGGAGGTGATCCGCCGGCTCGGCGTCATCGCCATGAACGGCATGATCGAGGCCGACATCTACGGCAACGTCAATTCGACCCATGTCCGCGGCAGCAGCATCATGAACGGCATCGGCGGCTCCGGGGACTTCGCCCGCAACGCCTATCTATCGATCTTCATGACGCCCTCGACGGCAAAGAATGGGACGATCTCCTGCATCGTGCCGATGGTCACCCATGTCGACCACACCGAGCACGACGTACAGGTTCTCGTGACCGAACGCGGCCTCGCCGATCTGCGCGGCCTGTCGCCGAAACAGCGGGCCCGCGCCATCATCGACCAGGCGGCGCATCCCAAATTCCGGCCGGCGCTGGCGGACTATTTCGAACGCGCTTGCCGTGATTCGACCGGCAAGCACACGCCGCATCTGCTCGAGGAGGCGTTCCGCCTGCTCAGGCCGGAATGAGCGCTGCGGCCAGATCACCGCAGCGGCACGTCTCGTAGGCAACGGGATCGTGGCTGTTCACGATCGTGACCCGGTCGCCATGATCGCATTTCAGGCGCCGCAGCCGCTCCTGGTTGGCGATCCGCATCGTGCGATCCTGATCGCCCTTGCGCTGGAATAGCCCGAGCAGCAGCGGCATGCGTGGCCGCGGATCAAGCTGGCCGTGGAAGAAATAGGCATCGCCGGCGTGCAGCAGCCATTTGTCGCCGCGACGCACGGCGACGCCGCAATGCCCGCGCGTATGGCCCGGCAGAGGAATGATCAGGATGTCGCCGCTGCGATCGACGGCAGCGCGGACGCCGCGAAAGCCGAACCAGTCCTCGCCGCTATCGCCGTAGAACTGCCAGTCGGGACGATGCCGCCATTGGCCGGCGACGTAGCGGCCGCGCGGCGGCGCCGGAGAGCCCTCGACGGCCATCGCATGCTCCGCGCGATGAACGTGCACCTTGGCCTTCGGGAAATCGCCGATGCCACCGGCATGGTCACGGTCGAGATGAGTGAGCAGGATGTGCCTGACGTCATCGGGCGAGAAGCCCAATGCCCTCACCTGCTGCAGCGCCGTCTCCGACGCATCGAGAAGCGGCGCGGCCTGCCTCACCCAGCGTGCCCCCAATCGTGCGGGCGCGGCGATGTCGCCAGTGCCGATGCCGGTGTCGACGAGGACGAGGCCGTCATCGCTTTCGATCAGCAGGCAGTGGCAGACGAGGCGGGCGCGCGCGAACAGGCCGCCGCTGCCGCTCACCAGCCGACCGCCGCGTGGACACATCGTGCCGGTGTTGAGGTGGTGGACGCGCATCGATCTCCTCCTTCATTGCCGATATCGGGCGCATCCTTGCGTGCCGGCCTGAGATAAGTAAAATATTGATCAGTGATACGCATCATAGGCAGCTCCTATGGATATCCGCGAGCTCCGTTATTTCTCCGCCGTGTTCGAGGAACGCAGCCTGACCAGAGCCGCGGCGCGCTGCTTCGTCTCGCAGCCATCGATTTCACTGGCGATCGCCAATCTCGAGGCCGAGCTCGGCACCGAGCTGTTCCTCCGCCACCGCAAGGGTGTCGTGCCGCTGGAGGCGGCTGAACGCCTGCAGCCGATCGCCCGCCGGATCGTCGGCGAGGCCGATGCCGCCCGCAACCTGTTCCGGCACGGCGCGCCGAAGCAGGCGCTCAAGCTCGGGCTCATGCGCACCCTTGACGGACGCCGCGTGACCGCGCTGCTCAAGCCGCTCACGGCGCGCGAGGATCTCAGGCTTCACATCGTCGGTCCGACCGAGCGGGCCGACGGACGCATCGTCTCAAAAAGCCTGGTCGGCGACGGCGAGTATTTCCTGCCGCTGTGGAGCGAGCGCTATGTCGCGGCGCTCCCGCTCGCGCATCCGCTCACGCTGAAGCCGCGCTTGCGCGCGGCCGACCTCGCCGACGTGGCGATGATCGACCGCTGCCATTGCGAGCACAGCGCGCTGGCGCGACGCAGCGGCGGACCGCGCGAGATCGCCGCCATTGCTGAAACCGAGGATTGGGCCCTGGCGCTGGTCGCCGCCGGCGTCGGCGTCGCGATCGTTCCCGAAGGCGTCGTGCACGGCCGAAGCGACGTTGCGGTCCGCGAGATCGAGATGACGTTGAAGCGCCAGGTCGGCCTCGCCTACTCCGCCGCGCGTGCTCCATCCGAGGCGCTGAAGATCCTGATCGCAACGCTGCGCGCGGCAGCGCCGCAGAAGCTCCGTGCGACAGCAGGGCGGCAAAAGGGAGCACCGGCCAAGCGAGGCCGGCGCCGGAGCAAGGTCGCGCCGGGCTAGCCCCGCGTCGTCAGCGGCCGTTCGATCAGGGGCCGCGCCGCGACCGGCGGATTGGCGGTCTGAGCCGCCAGTTCATGGATCAGGCGATCGGCGTCGGCGGCCAATCCGTCGGGAGCCTGGAGCACCAGGCGCTCCAAGGCCCAGCGGTAGGACGAGACGCGCTGCTCCAGACTGATCTGCACCCATTGCACGATCAGCGAGTTCTCCTGCATGCGCGCGACCGCATCGGCCTTCTCGCGCGGCGAGAGCTCGGTCATGTATCTCATGCTGGCATCGCGCTTGCGGTCGAGATCGATGACGCGGATGGCCGATGCGAAGAACGGCTCGAAGCGGGTGATGTCGTCACGCACGTCGTCGATCAACTGGCCGTAGCGCGAGGCGTGCGAGCGGTGCGGCTCGTCGATCAGGGCGCGGCCATAGGCGGTACGGTCGAACACGACCTTCTGGCGCCAGGGCGAGGCCGATGGCTGATAGTCGCCGAACACGCTCTTCCAGGCAGGGCGCGAATGCGGCGGCTCGATCAGCGGATAAGCGAGATCGCGCAGTTGGCGCTCGTTGTCGGTCAGTTGGAATTGCGATGGGTTGACGCCGACGCTGGCGGTGGCTTCCGCCCCGATCCATTTGTGCATGTCGTCATTGCGCATGTCGGCGCGGGTGCGGCCGAAATCGCCGCCGCTGCAGGCGCCGAGCAGTCCGCCGACGAGAACGAGTGCGAGGACCGGCACCGCGCGCCGGGCCGGATTCACGATGGCCGGCATTCCCGTTTCCCCCGACCTTGTCAGCGGCGACGGCGGCGGCGGCTTGGCGCTGTGCCCTCGCGGGGCCCGCGGTCGTCGGTCGGGGTCTCGCGCTCGATCCGAACGACGGGAAGAATCAGGATCGTTCCCATGCCCTCCTGCGGCGCGCCGGTCACGGCAGGCCGCGCGCGACGCGCAACGCCCGCCGGGAATTCAATGATGGTCGCCATGTTGACTCTCTTTCGTGCCCGAAGTTCTGACCCCCTGAAAACTCCCCGTCGCCCGAACTTCGCAGGCAAGAGGGCACGCAGAACTGACGATCACGAATGCCGGCGCATGAAGCTGCACTTTGGCATTCGGCGCGGCGAAGATCAGGCTGGCCGCGTGACGCGGCCAAGGCGAGATCATCGAACGGATCGATTAAGATCAGGACGTGGTTAAGAGGATATTAATGCGCGGGCCGCCCGACACGGATCGCGTGTACCGGCGGGAGAGAAGGCAAGCCAGCGTGGCGCCTTTGTCTCACCGGGTCATTTCGGCCCATCTTCACCGATTGTTTTCCTTAACGCCGCATTAAAACAACTCCGCTCTAATCGGCGCAACGATTGCCGAAGTTGCGTACCCCGACATGACAAGATCATCGCTGTTCCCCGGCTTCGACGGGTTGCTCACGCTCTCGCGCCGCGAGGGCGTGGACATCAAGCCCACTCTGCTGCGCGTCCTGACCGACCTCTATGTCCAGGCGAGCGCGCATTCCGCCGACGAGGAGCGGCAGTTCGTCGAATTGGCCTCCCGTCTGGTCGACGACGTCGATGATGCGACCCGTGCGGCGGTGCGAGCGCGGCTGGCGATCTATCCGGCGACGCCGATCGAGATTTTGAACAAGCTGGGCTTGCGCCCGGCGCAGAGCGAGCCGGCGCCGCCGCTCGCCGGCCCCATTCCTGCATCGCTTCGCTCGTCGTCTCCGATCCCGCCGCGCGACGACGCGGCGTCTGGATTGTCGATGCAGCCGAAGGATGCCGCCGAGCTCAGCGAGATGTTCATGCGCGCCGCCTCGCACGAACGCATCGCCATCCTGCAGAACCTCGCCACCACGCCGCTAAGACCCGCTGCGCCGACGCCGTTGCACCGCGCGGTGCATGCGATCGAGGCGCTCGAGATGGCCGCCTTCAACGCCGACGTCGAGACGTTCACGATCGAGCTCGGCGAGAGCCTGATCCTGCCCTCACGCATGACCCACGAGGTCGTCAACGACCCGAACGGCGAGCCGCTGGCCTGCGCCGCAAAGGCGCTCGGCATGCCGGCGCCGGTGTTCGAGCGCGTGCTGCTGTTCCTCAAGCCGGAGATGGGCCAGTCCGTCCAGACCGTGTTTCGGCTGTCACGCTTCTACGAGCGCCTCAGCGAGCGCGCGGCGCTGATCATGCTGGCGGCCTGGCGCGGCTCCGGGATGGCCGCGATCAGGGCCAAGCATCGCACGGCGCTCTATGACGACGAACGTCAGCACGTCCGTGGCAGCACGGCGCGGGCCGGTACGGCGACGCGGCCGATCGTGCGCACGGGGACCGACGGCTTCAAGCGATGACGCGCGATCGCTGTCCCGAATCTTGGCGATGATCAGGGACGCTCGCGCACGAGATCGAGAAAATGACGGCCCTGCCTGTCCTCGGTCTCGATGATCCAGGCGTCGGGATCGAAGCGCAGCTCCTTGACCAGGCGTTCCTCGATCTGCGCTTCCTCGATCGGCTGCGGCGATATCGGTACGAAGAAGCGGTCGATCGGCCGGCTGTCGTCATAGACGGTCTGCGGCGCGGGAACATAGAGCTGGGCCGTGCCGTCCATCAGCGCGACCTTGACGAACACCGCGCCGGCTTCCTCGGCGCCACGGTGGCGGATCGCGCTGAACGCGCCGGCCGACTGGCAACGCCGCAGATAGGCGCTCACCCAGATGCTGCTCTTCAATCGCATGATGGTTCGATGCAGGTGCAAGCGCGCTGCAAGTCGCAGCCGCCCCTGCTCTATTCGATCGGGTGACCTATGACAATCGCAAGCTCGCGCACCAGGCGGTCCGACACCTGGCCCGTCACCGGCAGCTTGCGCTCGCGCTCGAACTTCTGGATCGCGGCCTGGGTGTCGGAGCCGACCATCCCCGTCGGCTTCAACTGGCCATAGCCGTATTCGGTCAGCGCACGCTGGACCGCGGCGACACGGCGGACATTGCCGCCCTGCTGCGTCGGCTGCGGACGCGGCACGTTGCCCTGACCGCCGCTGACCGAGCGGACGAGATCAGCCAGAGGATCGGCATATTTCTGATCCGGACGCGCCTCGGTGGCGCGCTGCTCAACCGCCCTCTGCTCTGCAGCCCTGGTTTCAGCGGGCCGCGTCTCGATGACCTTCGGATCCAAGGGCGAGATGTCCATCGGCCGGGGCCGCGGCAGCGGATTGGAGCTCGTCAGATTGGGCGGAATGGTCACGATGGACCCGAACATCGGCGCTGGATGCGGTCCGGATTGCAGGAACACGGCATTGACGATGATGGCGCTGCCGGCCGCGCAGGCCAGCAGGCCCGCAAACAGATCCTTGGGGCTGTAGAGCATGGCCCGCAGCAGCCAGCCGCGCTCGTCCGCGACGACGGCCGCAGCCGCGGCAGCGCGCTTGCGACGGCGCGGCGGCGCCGGATCATCCTCTGCAGTTCGTCTAGGCACTCTTCTTCACCTGCATGACCTGCCCTGGCAGGGCGGAGCGCGAGGGCGACAGCGGCGTGATGGTGGCGCCCGCGGTCGCCTCGGCCACGAAGTTGATCGGCAGCGCGATCGTGACCGTGGTCCCCTCGTCGATCTTGCTTTCTATCGACATTTCGCCGCCGTGCAAGTTCACAAGGCTCTTGACGATCGACAGACCGAGGCCGGTTCCCTCGTGACGGCGCTGGTAGGTCTTGCCGGCCTGGAAGAACGGATCGCCGATGCGCTTGAGATCATCGGCGGCGATGCCGACGCCGGTGTCGGTGATTCGCAGCAGCAGGCGCGCGCCGTCGACGCCGGCAGAGACCGTGACACGGCCGCCGCGCTCGGTGAACTTGATGGCATTGGAGACGAGGTTGAGCACGATCTGCTTGAAGGCGCGCGGATCACCGGTGACCATCGGCAGGTCCTGCGGCACGTCGGCCGACAGATCGACACCGTTCTCGCGCGCCCGCAGCGCCAGCAGGTTGCAGCAATTGATCAGCGCCGCGCGTGGCGCGAACGGCTCCGGCGTCAGCTCGAAATTGCCGGACTCCATCTTCGACATGTCGAGGATGCCGTTCACGACCGACAGCAGATGCTGGCCGGAATCGTTGATGAGCTGCGCATATTCGCGACGCCGCGCGGCGTTCAGCACCAGCATTTGCTCCTGCATCAGCATCTCCGAGAAGCCGATGATGGCGTTCAAGGGCGTGCGCAGCTCGTGGCTCATGGTGGCGAGGAATCGCGTCTTCGCGGCGTCGGCGCGCTCGGCGGCGCTGCGCGCCAATTCGAGCGCCTGCTCCTGCAGCTTGCGGTCGGTGACGTCGCGCATGACCGCGACCACCTCCTGCTCCGATCCGCCCGGCGCCACGCCGATGCGGTCGAGCGGGCGGCAACGCATTTCGACCCAGATGAAATCGACCGGATGCTGAAAGCCGCGCCCCTCGCCCGGCGCATCGCGGCGCAGGCGGAACTCGACGCTCGAGGCTTCGCTGCCGCCTGCCGCCTCCGACAGCGCCGTGAGATAGGCCGGCCGGTCGACAACATGGACGCGTTCGAACAGGCCATGGCCGTGCAACTGCGCGACCGGCGCGCCGAGCAGCGTCTCGACCGCGGGCGAGATGAACATGACAGCGCCGTTGCGGCGATGACGGGAGATCACGTCGCTCATGTTGCGCGCGAGCAGGCGATAGCGCTCCTCCTCCATCGACAGCAGCGTCACGCTGGTGCGCGCGAGCGTGTCGGCGGCAAAGGCGAGCACGGCCGCATAGAGCGTCGCGGAGGCGACGCCGAAGGCGAGCAGCACGGTGCGCAAGGCGGGGGTGGTCTCGGGCTTCGGCAGCCAGCCGAAATGACCGATGAGGATGAGCAGCAGCGCGCAGCACAGCGCGAGCCCCGCGGAGAACACGACGACGCGGCGCGAGGCCGAGAACGAGGCTTCCAGGGGAACGACGATCAGCCACACCGCAGCAAAGGATTCGATGCCGCCGGTCTCGATCGAGACCGCCATGATCAACGCCGACAACGCCAGCGACGACAGCGCGCAGGCGCTCTCGTAGCGGCCGGTGCGCGACAGATACCAGGACAGCAGGATGGGCGCGATCAGCCACGACAGCGCGCCGACCTCGAGCGCGCTCGGCGCACCGCGCATCGCGAGATAGGCAGGAAACACGGCGAAGACGGCGAGGCTGCCGAGCAGGCGCGGCGCGATGAAGGCGCGGTGACGCGCGCGCGTCATCGCATCAGTTCGAGCCGATGGATGCAATAACGCATCGAGACAATCGCGGATGATACTCAACACACTCACGGCTCTCGCGCCTCGGCCTGTCGGTCGTTCTCACAAAGAGAACGCGCCGGGACGCCCCCTGTCGTCGTAAGTCACCGTGTCAGACTCGCATTAAGCGAACGCTAAGGGCCAGACTGCGGTGAGCCCGCCATTCGGCCGGGATGGTGAATGCATCGTTTCCGGCCGGGCCTGCGGTTGCGAAAGCTGTGCGATCTACAGCCGGTTGCGCGGCGCATGCGGCCTGCGCCAATGAAAAATTTACTCCGAAGAAAATCCGGCCTCCGGCTTCGCGAAATCTCAACCAATTAAGCCCAATGCAAGCAGTCGCGACATAGAACAATCAGCTGCGATCCCGGTTGCGCGATTTGAGCACGCGAGATCAGCAGCACGGTCGGGGTTGCGTGATGTTCTTTCTGCTTCGGATGGCATTCTGGCTCGGGCTCGTGCTGGTGCTGCTACCGCGCGAGAAGAGCCAAGACGCCGACAAGCTGCCGCAGATCAATGCGCACGAAGCCGTGCAGGCTGCGACCGCCGCCGTCTCCGACATGAGCCAGTTCTGCAAGCGGCAGCCGCAGGCCTGTGAGGTCGGCGGCCAGGCTGCGACCGTAATCGGCCACCGCGCCCAGGAAGGCGCGCGCAAGATCTACCAGATCATCACCGACAAGGCCGATGCCGCGGAGAAGCCGGCCGGCGCCGACAAGTTCATCGGCCCGGTGAAACCAGCCAGTCTCGACAAGCGCGGCAACGATCACACCGGCTCGATCGACACCCCCGTGGTCGAGGAGGTTCCCCCGGGCGACGCGCCGGCCGACACGCTCTCGGCCGACGATCTCGCCGCCGAATGGCAACTGCCGCCGACGCCCTGAACCGGCGGAACCGACTGTCGCTTTCGCCGTCCTGAACGCCTATATGAAGGCCGATATCGGGACCGAAGAGCATCATGACGATCGACGACATCCGCGACAATTTCGCCCTGCTCGACGACTGGGACGACCGCTACCGCTACGTGATCGAGCTCGGCCGCACCTTGGCGCCGATGCCGGAGGACGAGCACTCCGCCGCGAACAAGGTGCAGGGCTGCGCCAGCCAGGTCTGGCTGTCGAAGCACGTCGATCGCAGCAGCGCCGTGCCGGTGCTGAACTATCTCGGCGACAGCGACGCCCATATCGTTCGCGGTCTGATCGCAATTCTGCTCACGCTGTATTCTGGGCGGACGCCGCAGGAGATCATGACCATCGATGCGCCCGCCGTGTTCGATGAGCTCGGGTTCCGCGAGCACCTGACGCCACAGCGCTCCAACGGCCTGCGCTCGATGGTCGAGCGCATCCGTGCCGACGCCCGCGAAGCGCTCGCCACGGCGTCCTGATCGGTTCGGCTACTTCTCCCGCTCGGGCCGCTGCTGGCCCAGGCCCATCTTCTTGGCGAGCTGCGACCGGGTGACCGCGTAGTTCGGCGCCACCATCGGGTAGTCCGGCGGCAGGTTCCATTTGTCGCGGTATTGTTCCGGCGTCATGTTGTACTGCGTGCGCAGATGCCGCCGCAGGGACTTGAAGCGCTTGCCGTCCTCGAGACAGACCAGATAGTCCGGGTGGATCGATTTCTTGACCGGCACCGCCGGCCGCGCCGGCTCCGGCGCGGGCTCGCTTCGTCCCGCCGCGACCCGGGTCAACGCGGCATGCACCTGGCTGATCAGCGAGGGAATCTCCGCCGCCGGGGTCGGATTGTTGCTGAGATAGGCCGACACGATGTCGGCCGTCAGATCGATAAAGCTCTTGCCGGCCGCTTCGGTCATCGAACCCTCATCCCGCTCCGCCCTGTGACGGTCGATCGCAAAGTATCCCTCGATCGCAAGTATCACTCACGCCGAGTGACAGCGTTGTCTCGCGATTCTACAAGCAATATGGGCAATTGACTGGCAAAATGACAAGATAGTGAGGACTTCTTCTTGAGAAGTCTGTCACCTGCCAAGTACTGTGTACCATATTCCAGACGCGCTCAACCTGACCGTGTGGTCTGGCCCGTCAGGAGCGGCCTTCGAGATGGGTGCGCAGCTCGTCGATCGACGCGAAGCGCATCATCCCTTCGGGCATCTGCGCCTCGATCGACCCGTCGGAATAGAGCGAATAGGCCATCCCATCCACCACGCCCGACTTGACGATGCTGACGGCCGGCGCGTCCAGGTCCTTCGGCTCGGGCGGCGGCGGGGTTGGCTCGGGCTCGACGAAGGCCGGTGCGGCCCGCGCCAAGCGTCGCGGGAAGGGCGGGCGCAGAGGCTCCGGCGTCCGCGTCCGCTCCGGTCGCGACCAGCCATTGTCGAGCGACGAATCCGATTCGGTTGCGGCGGGCTCGTCCAGCGACACGGGCGGCGGGTCGCTGAGGGGCGGAGACCGGAAATCCGTCGGCGGCGGCTCGGCGCCGCGCTTCTCGGCGCGCTCCCGCTCGCGGCGCGACGAAGACGCAAACAGCAGGTTGCGCTTGGGCCGCTCGGCGGGTTCGGCCGGCGGCTCATCCGAGGCCGGCTTCGACTCGCGCAGCGAGGCCGACAAGGGCGACGAGGACAGTGGCGACGACGACACCCCCGAGGACAAGGGAGACGACAGGTCCGGCATGCGGGGACGCGGACGTGGCGAGCCGCCCTCGCGCCAGACGTCCTCCGTCGGCGGCACCGGGGCGGTCTCGAAGTCGGTCTTGCCGGCGGCGAGCGGGAGCTGAAGAGGCCTGGGTTCGGACTCAGCCTCAGCGCCCGGACGCGACCGCAGCCGACTCGAGATCATCTTCAGCTCGCTCAGGACGGCCGACAGTCCGAACAGGATCAGCCCACTGCAGACGCCAAGGGTCCCCGACAGGATCAGCGTGTTACCGACGCTGAACTCCTTGACTGGAATTCCCCAGGCGATCGCCCCGAGCCCGGCCAACACGGCGAGGGCCCCGGCGGCCAACATTGCACTCATCATCGAACTCATCCCCTAATGCGCCGGTTCCGGACGGTGTCCCGACCGAAATCACATTAGATAGTTGCGGTTGCCCGCGTCCTTGAATCCGGTTTCTAGTCCAAATCCGCGACAATTTGCAGCGGAAGTTCGGCCAATCCTGCTGAAGTTCTCGTCCGCCGTGCAGCCATCGTCATGATGCCGCCACAATATACATCGGCCAACCCTCGGCATTCATTGAGGTTCCTCCCGGGTTCTTTCGGCCCCTGTGGTTCAGCGGGCGTTCATTTGACTGTGCCAATATGGCGCTCAGCAGCCGAAATTCGGGTCCCCGCTGCGCTGCGAGAAGCATGCCTTCCCATAATTCCGACACCTCGGAAGCCGGGACGCGCTATACGGAGGCGGGGAACACAGGCCTGAAACGCGGAAGCGGGGTCGCCAGGGGACGCCGGGTTACACTCAGCCATGACAACGATAACCACTTCGGTCCTCGAGACGCCGACGCGGCGGTCCCTTGAGCGGACGTATGACGATCTTGCCATGTTCGCGCTTGCCGCGGTCGCGGTGGTGGCCGGGCTCACATTCCGGGATTACGGCCTCGGCTGGGATGATTACACCCATGCCGAATATGCCGATCTGTTGCTGCGCATGTACGGTTCCGGTTTCAGGGATCAGGCGGCGCTGTCGTTCGCCAACCTTTATATGTACGGCGGCGGCTTCGACATGGTTGCAGCCCTGCTGCACAAGATCCTGCCGCTGGAGCTGTTCGAGACCCGCCGGCTGGTCGGCGCCATCGTCGGGCTGATCGGCCTTGCCGTGACCTGGCGCCTGGCGCGCCGCATCGGCGGCCCGGTGGCCGGCCTTGCCGCCCTGCTGCTGCTGGCGCTCTGCCCGATCTTCTACGGCCACATGTTCATGAACCCGAAGGATGCGCCCTTCGCGGTGGCGATGGTGGTGCTGCTGATGGGCCTGGTCCGCCTCGCCGATGAGTATCCCTACCCCTCGCCGCGCACCATCCTGATCCTGGGCCTGGGGGCCGGCTTTGCGATCGGCTCGCGCATCCTGGGCGGCATGGCTGTCGTCTATGCGATGGTCGGCTTCCTGCCGCTGTTCATGGAGGAATACCGCACGCAAGGGCCGCGCGAGGCGATCCGCCGCTTCGCCCACGTGCTCTATGTGCTGATCCCCGGCCTGATCCTGGGCTACCTGATCATGGGGCTGATCTGGCCCTGGTCGATCATCGAGCCGGCCAACCCGTTCCGGGCCC
Organism: Bradyrhizobium sp. SZCCHNR1051; assembly: GCF_032489615.1. Lineage (NCBI taxonomy): Bacteria > Pseudomonadati > Pseudomonadota > Alphaproteobacteria > Hyphomicrobiales > Nitrobacteraceae > Bradyrhizobium > Bradyrhizobium sp. SZCCHNR1051. The sequence goes on from NZ_JAUEYJ010000008.1 coordinate 156,615, forward strand.
TGACCTACTTCTCGCACTTCTTCGAGAAGCCGTGGAAGGAGATGTTCGACGGTGCGCTGGTCTCAGTGCCGGACATGCCTTGGTCGTACCTGCCGACGCTGTTCGCGCTGCAGCTGCCTGAATTGATGATTGCGCTGTTCGTCGCCGGCGTCGTGGCCTCCATCATGTCGCTGTCGCGGCCCGACGTGCCGGCACGCCAGAAGAGCATCCTGTTGATGCTGACGCTGGCGGCGACGCTGCCGATCCTGATCGCGATCGTCAAACGCCCGGCGCTCTACAACGGCATCCGCCACTTCGTGTTCGTGATCCCGCCGATGGCGCTGCTCGGCGGCATCGCCTTCTCGTGGTTGCTGTCGTGGCTCAACGCCGACGAGCGCCGCAGCTGGCAGCCGGTGGCGATCGCCGCCTTCTGCTTCGGCCTGCTGCTGCCGCTGGCCGAGATGATCCGGCTGCATCCCTATCAGTACACCCACTTCAACTTCATCGCCGGCACCGTGCGCGAGGCCGACACCCGCTTCATGCTCGACTATTGGGGGCTGGCGTTGAAGCAGGCCTCCGACGGGCTGAAGGAGCAGCTCGACGAGCGCCAGGAGGTGCCGCCGATCGGGCACAAATGGAAGGTCGCGGTGTGCGGCCCGCAGCGTCCCGCCCAGGTCGCGCTCGGCCCCGATTTCACCATCGGCTGGGACAGCCATGCGGCCGACTTCGCCATGACGCTCGGCGAGTTCTACTGCAAGGGACTGACTGCCCCCGTCATGGTCGAGATCAAGCGCGACGACGTCGTGTTCGCCCGGGTCTACGACATCCGCGGCCGCAGCATTTCCAGCCTGCTGTCGATCCCGGCGCCCTGAGCGGCCTGCTCAGCCAAACGACATGACTGCTGCCCTGCCCTGCGCCTTGCCGCACGGCGGCGTGCCGCCTAGGCTCCGGTCAACCCTGGAAATCGGAGAATGCCATGTCGCCAGCCGAAGCGCGCCTCAAGGAAGTGCCGTCGAACATGACCGAGGCCGAATGGTCGCAGCGGGTCAATCTCGCCGCCGCCTACCGCCTAGTGGCGCTGTTCGGCTGGGACGACCTGGTGGACACTCACATCTCGGCCCGCGTGCCCGGTCCCGAGCATCACTTCCTGATCAACCCCTACGGCCTGCTGTTCGAGGAGATCACCGCCTCCAGCCTGATCAAGGTCGACCTCTACGGCAACCAGCTGTCCGAGAGCGAGTACAGCATCAATCCCGCCGGCTTCACCATCCATTCCGCGATCCACGAGGTGCGCGAGGATGCCGGCTGCGTCATCCATCTGCACACGCTCGACGGCGTCGCGGTGTCAAGCTGCGCCGACGGCCTGCTGCCGCTGAACCAGATCGCGCAATACGTCACCCACGACCTCGCCTACCACGACTACGAGGGCGTGGCGCTGGACCATGACGAGCGGCCGCGGCTGCAGCGCGACCTCGGCACCAGGAACCACATGCTGCTGCGCAATCACGGCACGCTGACGGTCGGCCGCTCGGTCGCCTCCGCCTTCGAGCGGATGTATCACCTTGAGCGCGCCTGCTCGATCCAGGTGCGGACGCGCACGCTGGGACCCTCGGCCTATCCGGTGCGCGACGAGGTCATCGACAAGAACGCGAAGCTGTTCGACAATGAGGATCGCGTCGAGCTGCGCTCCACTCAGCTGGTCTGGCCGCCACTGCTGCGCCGGCTCGATCGCCTCAATCCAGGCTACCGGAATTGATTGTCGCCCGCTGATCGGCTAGTCTGAGTCCATCACCCTCTACGCTTTTCGGAATGAAACGCCGCCCAATTCCGGGCGGCGTTTTTATTTGTCCGATGATGCGTCCGTCAGCAGCACACCGCCCGAGACAGGCTCTGCCGCTCAGGCAGACCGTCGAGTTGCTGCAGTTCCTCGGCCAGCCGGCGCTCGACGAAGCGCCGCTCGTGCTCGGCAAGGCGGGTGGCGAGCAGCTTGCGATAGCGCCGCACATTGGCCTCGCGCGAGAAGCGCAGGCGAGCGGCGGGCCGCATCCGGCCGCCGGGGAGATTGTCGGCCGCGGCGCCATCGGCATCGACATCGACAGGCGGAACGATGCGCATGGCGGCCCCGCCGCGCGGGCGCGGTGGCTGATCCTCGCGGTCGAGCTGACGCAGCGCACCGAGCACGTCGGCCAGATGCAGCGGCCTGGAGATGCCGGGAATCTTGCGCAGGCCAGGCTGCGACTCGACGGCATACATGTCCGACGCCCAGGACGACAGGATCAGCCGCTTCTCGGCCAGTGACAGCTTGCGGTCATTCAGCAGGTCTGCCGGCGATTCGTAGTGTGAGACCGGATGGAATCCGGCACTGCCGGCGGTGATCGAAAAACGGTGCTCGCTCATGGCGTCTCTCCTCCTACACTCCTTTCACAAGAGACAGTTGCTGCAAGGGCGCGGGCGACATTCCGCCCGCGCCGCAGCTCGAACAAGGCGTCAAGCCGCCTTCTGCTGCGCGATCTGCTCGACCGGTGCCGTGCCGATGGCAATGCGGCGCGGCTTCATCGCCTCGGGGATCTCGCGTACCAGCTCGATCCGCAGCAGGCCGTTGTCGAACGCCGCGTTCGTCACCTGCACGTAGTCGGCGAGATTGAACTGCCGCTTGAAGGGACGCGACGAGATGCCCTGATAGAGATATTCGCGGGTCTCCTTGTCGGCCTTGCGCCCTTCCACCGTGAGCACGTTGTGCTCGGCGGTGATGGACAGCTCGTCCGGGGCGAAGCCTGCCAGCGCCAGCGAAATCTGGTAGCGGTCGTCGCCGAGCCGCTCGATGTTGTACGGGGGATAGTTGTCCTCGACCGCGCGCTGGGTCTCGTCGAGCAGGTCGAACAGACGGTCGAAGCCGATGGTCGAACGCCACAGCGGAGAGAAGTCGTAGGTCCTCATAGCCAAGTCCTCCTAAGAGCAAGATGGATACGAAGGAGCGCCGAGCCGATGCAAACTTCAAAGTCCCAGAAACTTCTGAGTATCAGACGACCGGTCAGCGCCCAGATATCGACCGGGCCCTTACGGCACCCGGCGCCGCCGAAGCGGCAGCAGACGACTTAGAACAGCCGACATCCGTTTCAAGAGGAAAAATCGAATTTTTTGTCGCAGCCTCTATCGCAGCGCAACACCCGTCAGGCGGCCACGGCGGACAGCCGTTGCAGCCGCATCGTCGCCTCCCGGAGCACGCTGACCAGCCGGTCGCGCTCGCTCTGATCGATGTCGCCACGCGACAACACGGCCTGGCAGTGCGCCACCACGCGTTGCTCGCTCTCGATCAAAAACCGCGTCAAGCGACGGGGATCGCCCATGCTCATGACGGAGGTCGGGTTGGGCGGCGGATGATCGTATTGCCAGGCTGGCATGATCGGGCCTGCGAGCTCGCGCTGCGCTGCTGATGAGACCGGGCGGCGCGACAGCGCTCAACCACACCTCCCGTCGACCGTCGGTCCGTTCACAGCCGGCTCATGAACGCAATTGTGGCCGGTTCTGGACGAACTGCGATCGTCAACCTGATTGATAGCTGCGCGTTGTGGCCGATCCACGACCGGCCGCGGCAGCGATGAGTTGTTTGTAGATATTTCTTTCGCGCAGCCGGGGCCGGGCTGCGACCAGTCCGCCCGGATTCGTGCGATCAGAAGTCCATCGATGGCGCGGCTTGCCGAACAGCACCCGGTCGCCGGCCTTGACGTCGAGGGCGACCTGCTGCCCCTGCTCATTCCGCGCACCAGCGCCGACGGCGACGATCTCGCCCTCCTGCGGCTTCTCCTTGGCGGTGTCGGGAATGATGATGCCGCCCTTGGTCTTCTCCTCGGCATCGATGCGGCGCACGAGCACGCGGTCGTGCAATGGACGGAAATGCATGCACATCCTCCTTTACAGATCAGCGATGTCATAAGCCTCGGGTCCCATCAGGCCCCCGAGCGAGCAACGACCTAGGAAAGCCGAACTTTTCGTTCAAGAGGGTCACGCAAATTTTTTGGCACTCTCGGGGAACGATTGCCAGCGCGGCTCTTGAACCGGGCCGGCCGCTTTCCCAGCTCTGTCGTCGCCGAAAAATCCTGATCGCGCTTGTTGGGGATCACGATGCAGCTTCCGCCTTTTCTCCGGGCCGTCCTGGCGCCTGCCATTCTGCTTTGCCTGATGACCGGGCCTGCCTTGGCCCAAATTCCCGATCTCAAGCTCGGTCGGGTGCCGACGCTGGCCCCGCTGGTCAAGGAGGTGACGCCGGCCGTCGTCAACATCTCGGTCGAAGGCAAGGTCCGCCAGGACAACCCACTCTACCAGGACCCGCTGTTCCGCGAGTTCTTCGATGTCCCCAAGCAGGTCGAGAAGCAGATCAGCGCCACCGGCTCGGGCGTCATCGTCGATGCGCAGCGCGGCTACGTCATGACCGCCAATCACGTCGTCGAGCACGTCACGACAGCGCAGATCCGCACCAAGGACGGCCGCAAATTCGCCGCCCGCCTGGTCGGGCGCGATCCCGCCACCGATATCGCGCTGCTGCAGATCAGGGACCCCATCGACCTCAAGACCATCTCGCTTGGCGACAGTGATGCGCTCGAGGTCGGCGACTTCGTGATCGCCGTCGGCAACCCGTTCGGCCTTGGCCAGACCGTCACCTCGGGTCTCGTGAGCGCGCTCGGGCGAACCGGCCTCGGCAAGCAGGGCTACGAGGACTTCATCCAGACCGACGCGGCGATCAATCCCGGAAATTCCGGCGGCGCGCTGATCAATCTGCGCGGCGAGCTGGTCGGCATCAACACCGCGATCATCTCGCCCGGCGGCGGCAATGTCGGCATCGGCTTCGCCGTCCCGATCAACATGGCGCGGAGGGTGATGGAGCAGCTCGTCGCCAATGGCCGCGTCGATCGCGGCCGTATCGGCGTGACCCTGCTCGACCTGGATGCGCCGGCCGATGGCCGGATTCAGGGCGCGCGCGTCGCCGACGTGACCGTGGGCTCGCCGGCCGAACGCGCGGGACTGCGCAAGGGTGACATCATCGTGAAGGCGAACGACATGCCGGTGCGCAGCGCCACGCAGGTTCGCAACCTGATCGGCCTCACACCGGTCGGGCAGCGCGTCCGTCTCGTGTTCGAGCGCGACCGCGCGCTCGGCAACGCGACGGTGGAGGTCGCGCCAGTCACCGAAGAACGTGCGCGCGCGAGAACCTCGGGCTGAGAATTCAACTTCTGTTCGCTGTTAGCTGCGCATACCACGTGGAGTAAATTTTTACCGTGCATCAAGCATGCAGCGAGACGCCGATACCTCTCTAAACGCCTGTTAAGTGCCATCGCGCTTATTGCAACCCCGCGGAGGTATTGAAATGCGGGGTGATGGTTTGGCGTTCAGTTTGCCACGCTGGCGCGTGACGCGCTGGCTGGCCGACCCGGGATATCCGGTGTCATCAGATATCCGGCTCGCATTGACGGGTGAGCTGTACGGCTGCTGGTCGGTTTTCGCCGGCGGCGCCATCAACACCGTGGCGGTCGCCGCGGCGCTTGCGCTGCGCACGCCGACCGCCCTCTTCATCACATGGTTCGTGATGGAAGTCGTAATCTGCCTGTCGCGGCTGATCGTGATGATCATTGCCTACCGCCGCGCGCGCGAGCGGCTAACGACGCCGACCGACATCCACATCCTGCTGTCGGTGGCCTGGAGCGCCAGCGTCGGCTTCGGCGTCGGCATCAGCCTGGCGTCGGGCGACTGGGTCGCCGCGTCACTCACCTGCATCTCGTCGGCCGCCATGGTGGGCGGCATCTGCTTTCGCAATTTCAGCGCGCCGCGCCTCGTCGGCACCATGATCCTGTTCAGTATCGGCCCGGTGATCCCGGGCGTCGCGACGTCGCATGAGCCGCTGTTGTTCGCGATGTATCTGCAGATGCCGGTCTACTTCCTCGCGATGACCGGCGCGGCGTTCCGGCTCAACAAGATGCTGGTGGCGGTCATGCAGTCCAAACGCGAGAGCGACGAGCGGGCGCGGCGCGATCCGCTCACGGGCCTGTCCAACCGCGCCGGCCTGATCGACGCGCTGCAGAGCAGACTCACGGACAAGGCCGGCGGCGACCGGAGCTTCGCCGTCCTGTATCTCGATCTCGATGGCTTCAAGCCGGTCAACGACACCTTCGGTCACGCCGCAGGCGACGAGCTGCTGAAGATCGTCGCCAATACGCTGCGGCGGACCGCCTCTCCGGACGACGTCATCGCCCGGATCGGCGGCGACGAATTCGTGGTGCTCGCCGGCGATCCGACGATCGACCACGCACTGGCGCTCGGCGAGCGGATCATCGAGGTGATGGCCGCCCCGATGGTCATGCCGGGCGGTGCGCATGTCCAGATCGGCATCAGTATCGGCATCGCCGTCGCACCCGAGCACGGCACCGATCCGGAAGCCCTGCTGTTCGCGGCGGACGCCGCGTTGTATGAAGCGAAATCGAGCGGGAAATCCTGCTGGCGATTGGCCTCGGCCGAAGCCAACCTCGCAGCGCTGCGCAAAATCGCCGGCGGCGATCTCGCTGCGAAGTCGGTCGCCAGCGCAGCGTGAGTTCAGCCTCGTGCAAACAATCTGCGCCGTCGCAGTCGTAGCCCGGATGAGCGAAGCGACATCCGGCATCTCACGCGCTGCCGCGTTGCCCCCGCATGTCGCCTCGCTCGTGCGGGCTACGGACTCATGCGAGGGCCAGCGGGTCTAGCGCGGCATCTCCGCGAGCGCAGCGAGGATGCGGGCCCAGGAGCGGATGCCCTTGTGGTAGCTCTTGAGGTCGTACTTCTCATTCGGCGAATGGATGTTGTCGTCGTCGAGACCGAAGCCGACCAGCAGTGAATCGAGACCGAGCGTCTTCTTGAAGTCGGTGACGATCGGGATCGAGGCGCCCGAGCCCATCAGGATGGTCTCCTTGCCCCACTCCTCGGTCAGCGCCTGCTTGGCAGCCGCCAGCGGCTTCATGGTCCAGTCGAGCGCGATCGCGGCACCTGCGGAATGATCGCCGAACTCGACCGAGCAGTCGCCGGGGATGCGCGCCGACACGTAGTCGCGGAACGCCTTGCGGATCTTCAGCGGGTCCTGGCCCTCGACGAGCCGGAACGAGACCTTCGCATGGGCCAGCGACGGGATCACGGTCTTCGAGCCCTCACCGATATAGCCGCCCCAGATGCCGTTGATGTCACAGGTCGGCCGCGACGAGATCTGCTCGATCAGCAGACGATCCTTCTCGCCTGCGGGGATCGACAATCCGATCGGCTTGAGGAAGCTTTCGGGAGTGAGGTTCAGCTTCTTCCACTGCTCCAGAACCTCAGGCGGAACGTCCTTCACGCCGTCATAGAAGCCGGGAATGGTGATGCGGCCGTCGGCGTCGAACAGGCCGCCGAGAATCTCGGTCAGCACCCGGATCGGATTGCGCGCGCCGCCGCCGAACACGCCCGAATGCAGGTCGCGGTTGGCGGCCTTGATCTTCACCTCTTCATAGAGCAGGCCACGCAGTGAGGTCGTGATCGCCGGCGTGTTCGGGTCCCACATGCCGGTGTCGCAGACCAGCGCGAAGTCGGCCTTGAACTCGTCCTTGTTGGCTTCGAGGAACGGCACGAAGTTCTTCGAGCCGACCTCCTCCTCGCCTTCGATCACCACGGTGACGTCGAGCGGCAGCGCGCCCGTCACCTTCTTCCAGGCGCGGCAGGCCTCGACGAAGGTCATCAGTTGGCCCTTGTCGTCCTCGGCGCCGCGCGCGACGATGATCTTGCGGCCGTCGGCGTGATCGGCGACGACAGGCTCGAACGGCGGCCGGTGCCACAATTCGAGCGGATCGACCGGCTGCACGTCGTAATGACCGTAGAACAGGACATGCGGCCTGGCGGCGCCATGGCCGTTGCTCTTGCCGACCACGGCGGGATGACCGGCGGTCGGCCGCACCTCGGTCGCAAAGCCGAGCGTCGCAAGATCCTTGGCGAGGTGGTCGGCCGCCGCCTTGCAATCCTCAGTGAAGGCCGGATCGGCCGAGATCGACTTGATGCGGATCAGCGCAAACAGCCGTTCCAGGCTGTTGTCGAAATCAGCATCGATGTGATCGAGAACGGATTGAAGCTGCGCATTGGCCATGGCCACGAGACCCCTTTAGCAATTGACGACGATCGGCCCGCTTGTAGCTCCGTTGCGCGGTCCGGGCCAGCCTCCCGCGGCGAGAGCATCGCGCCGAAGGAGAGCGCTGCCTGGATCATCGCCGCAGCAATCCCCCAAGCGCGCCGCGCACCAAAGAGCGACCGATCGAACTGCCCAAGGAGCCGCCGACCTGCTTGCCGAGATCGGCCGCAATCCCGCCCACCACCTTGTCGGAGACCGAGCGGGCGACGTTGCGCGCAATCACCTGTGTCGTCGAGAGCTGGCCGCGCTTGACGTTGGTGCCGAAGATCGTCGCGGCGATGTCGCCGATCTTGCCGAGCACGCTGCCGGACGAGGCTTCCGTCGTCACGGCGGTTCCGCTGATCCGCTTCTGCAGCAGCTCATAGGCGGACTCGGCGTCGATCGCGGTATCGTATTTGCCCTTGACCGGGCTCGCAGCGATGACCGCCTTGCGCTCCTCCGGCGTCACCGACCCGATCCGCGCCGACGGCGGCCGGATCAGGACGCGCTCCACCATCGCCGGCGTGCCGTTGCCCTCCAGGAACGAAACCAGCGCCTCGCCCTTGCCGAGCTCGGTGATCACCTTGGCGGTGTCCAGCTTGGGATTGGGGCGGAAGGTGTCGGCGGCGGCGGCCACCGCCTTCTGATCGCGCGGCGTGAAGGCGCGCAGCGCGTGCTGCACGCGATTGCCCAATTGCCCGAGCACCCGGTCCGGAACATCGAGCGGATTCTGCGTGACGAAATAGACACCGACACCCTTCGACCGGATCAGCCGCACCACCTGCTCGATCTTGTCCATCAGCGCCTTCGGCGCATCGTTGAACAAGAGGTGCGCCTCGTCGAAGAAGAAGACCAGCTTGGGCTTGGCGAGATCGCCGACCTCCGGCAGCTCCTCGAACAGCTCGGACAGCATCCACAGCAGGAACGTCGCGTAGAGTCGCGGGCTCTCCAGCAGCCTGTCGGCGACGAGGATGTTGATCATGCCGCGGCCATCGCGGTCGGTCTTCATGAAGTCGGTGAGCATCAGCGCCGGCTCGCCGAAGAACTTCGTGCCGCCCTGGTTCTCGAGCACGAGCAACTGCCGCTGGATCGTGCCGACGGTGGCGCGCGTGACGTTGCCGAACGATTGCGCAGCCTTCCGGATCGGCGCCAGCGGATCGGCGTCGGCATCAGCGCCTTTCTTGCCGGCCTCCGGAATGATGGCGTCGAGCAGCGCGCGCAGATCCTTCATGTCGATCAGGGCGAGGCCGTTCTCGTCGGCCACGCGGAACGCGACGTTGAGCACGCCCTCCTGGACATCGTTGAGGTCAAGCATCCGCGCGAGCAGCAGCGGCCCCATCTCGGTGACGGTGGCGCGCACCGGATGGCCCTGCTCGCCGAACACATCCCAAAATACCGTCGAGAACTGATCGGGCTGATAGGTGAGCCCGAGCTCGGTCGCGCGCTTGATGATGAAGTCCTTCGCTTCGCCGGTTTGCGAGATGCCCGAAAGGTCACCCTTGATGTCGGAGGCGAAGACCGGAACACCTGCACGAGCAAAACCTTCGGCCATCACCTGCAGCGAGACGGTCTTGCCGGTGCCGGTTGCACCGGTGACCAGGCCGTGGCGATTGGCGAGCGCAAGCGTCAACCAGGCCGGCTGCTCACCGGCTCCCACGAAGATCTTGTCGTCGGTATCAGCCAGGGATTTTCCGGATGGTGCCATGATGATCCATCTTTCGAGAGTGATTGTTTCGCATCGCACGTGGAGCGGAGCATCTCGTGCAGTAACATAGTTGAGTTTCGCGAATGGGAACTAGGGTCAGGCTGCCTTACCTCTTCGCACGACACGCACTCTTCTTAACATTGGTGCTGCGGGATACGCAGGTTTGAGCCGTGGATTCAACATCTGGTCTTGCATCGCTGCAACAGTTCATCGTCGATCACGAATCGATTCGCGCACCGGGCCGGCTCCTCGCTTGTAATTCACGGATCGTCCGATCAAGATGAATTCAGCGAGAGGACGTTCGGTCTTGGGGGACCGGATGATACGGGGTTCACATGAACGAGTTGATTGAGCCGCTGGCCAGAACGGCCGGCATCGGTAGAGTCGTGGCTGAAATCATCGGCACCGAGCCCGACCTCCTCAGCGACAATGGACGGCAACGACGGGAGCAGCAGCGATCCGCCGGTGAACTTTTCAAATTCGGCCGCGACCAAACCGAAGCGGATCAGTTGGCACGATCGCGACAGGCACACCCGGCCTGAGCCGGTTGCCCAAAGCCCAACCGCCTGGGCCAGATCACCTGAAGCACCTTCGCGCGCGCCGAGCATCATGACATATCCGATCACCGAACTCGAAGGCATGACGGCCTTCTATGCTGCCAAGCTGAAAGCTCTGGGCATCCGCACCACCGACGCATTTCTCGAAGCCGCCCGGACCGTGAAAGGGCGCAAGGCGCTTGCCGCCACGACCGGCATCAGCGAGCAGCAACTGCTCGATTGGGCAAATTCCGCCGACTACATGCGCATTCCCGGCATGGGCAAGGCCAAGGTCTGCCTCGTCCGCGCGGCCGGCGTGCCCACCGTGCGCGAGCTGGCGCACCGCAACCCCGCCCGCCTGGCGCAGAACATCAAGGAAGTGAACACCCGGCGGAAGCTGGTTCGCATCCTGCCGTCGGAGAAGTCGGTCGGCCAGCTCATCGAAAAGGCGCGCCGGCTGGAGCCGAAGATCAGCTATTGACCAGCCTCTAGATTGACCGCGCTTGTACGGCGCGACACCTTGACTTGACGGTGGCAACCGCGCAAAGCGGCGCCCATGAGCGCCATTTCGCCGCACTCCGCCTCGGACCTCACGTCGAGCCACCCGCTGCTGCGGCTGTGGCTGGCGCGTCCATTCCCGGCGGTGATGGGCATCCTGAACGTCACGCCGGATTCGTTCTCGGACGGCGGCCGTTTCGATGCACCGGAGCGGGCGATCGCGCAGGCCGAGCGCATGATCGCGGCCGGCGCCGACATCATCGACATCGGCGCCGAGTCCACCCGGCCCTACAAGGGCGCGGTGCCGGTCACGGCCGAGGAGGAGCTGGCGCGCCTGCAGCCGATCCTGCCCGCGATCGTCGCACTCGGCGTCCCCGTGTCGATCGACAGCATGAAATCTCAAGTTGTAGACTACGCGCTGAACCGTGGTGCTGCGATCGCCAACGATGTGTGGGGTCTGCAGCGCGATCCCGCGATGGCCGCGGTCGTCGCGGCGCATGGCGCGCCGGTCGTGGTGATGCACAACCGCGCTGCCGTCGATCCGGAGATCGACATCATCGAAGACATGCTGGGCTTCTTCGCGCGCTCGCTCGACATCGCCGCCAAGGCCGGCATCCCCATTGGTAACATCGTGCTCGATCCCGGCATCGGCTTCGGCAAGACGGCGCAGCAGAGCATGACCGCACTGGCGCGGCTCGACGCATTCGCGCGCTTCGGGCTGCCGCTGCTGGTCGGCGCGTCGCGAAAACGTTTCATCAGCACCGTGGTGGCGTCGGAGCCGCAGGAGCGGCTCGGCGGCTCGATCGCGGCGCATCTGATTGCGGCTCGGCGCGGTGCTGCAATCATCCGGGCGCATGACGTCGCCGAGACGGTTCAGGCCGTGCGCGTGGCCGCCGCAATCGAGGCACTGGGATGACCGACACGATCTTCATCAAGGGCGTTCTCATCCACGCGCGTCATGGCGTGATGGAGCATGAGAGCGAGGTCGGCCAGCGCTTCGTCATCGACCTCGAGCTCTACACCGATCTGTCGGACTCTTCACGCAGCGACCGCCTCGCCGACACCGTGTCCTATTCCGACGTGGTGGAGACCGCGACCGCGGCGTTCAAGGACGTCAACTACCGCCTGCTCGAACGCGCGGCCGGCGCGGTGGCCGATGCGATCCTGTCGACCTTCGCCCGCATTCGCGCCGTCAAGGTCACGGTGCATAAGCCGCATGCGCCGATCGCCGCCATCTTCGAGGATGTCGGCGTCGTGCTGACGCGCTCGCGGCATCCATGACGGCGATGGCGAGCGCGCTGATTGCTCTCGGCGGCAATGTCGGCGACGTCAGGGCGACGTTCCGGCGCGCCATTCCGGAGATCTGTGCGCGCGCCTCGGCGGCGCTTGTCGCGCGGTCGTCCGACTACATCACTCCGCCATGGGGCGAGGAGCAGCAGCCGCCCTTCATCAATGCCTGCATCGAGATCGCGACCGCGATGCCCCCACGGCCGCTGCTCGGCGTTCTGCATGCGGTCGAGCGCATGTTCGGCCGCAATCGCGCGCAGGAGACGCGGTGGGGTCCGCGGACGCTCGACCTCGATCTGATCGCCTACGACGATTTCGCGATCGACACGCCCGATCTCACGTTGCCACACCCCCGGCTGTTCGAACGCGGCTTCGTACTGGTGCCGCTGGCCGAGATCGTGCCGGCGCGACGGATTGCCGGCCGCCGGGTCGATGAGGCCCTGCGCGCCGTTTCGCGCGACGGAATCCGGCCGCTGCCAGCCGAATAGCTGACGTCTCCGGCCAAACAACCGTTTGGCTTGGCCCCCCTGACGTGGCATTTTGCGCCACAACAATCGCGATAACAGACGCCCCGGGAGACGCGTGCCGACATGACGACCGAGACCGACGATCTGCGACTGGCTGCCGATTTTGCTCCGGCCAGCGAGGCGGACTGGCGCAAGCTGGTCGATGGCGTGCTGAAGGGCGCGGCTTTCGAGAAGCTGGTCGGCAAGACCTATGACGGGCTCCAGATCCAGCCGATCTATCCGCGCGCCAAGCATGCCGCGCCGGTCGCAGGCCGCTCAGCATCGGCGCCATGGCAGATCATGCAGCGCGTCGATCATCCCGATCCGGCCAAGGCCAATGCGCAGGCGCTGATCGACCTCGAGAACGGCGCGACCGGCTTGTCGCTGGTGTTCGCCGGGTCGAATGCCGCACACGGCTTCGGCCTCGCCGCCAGCGCCGACGCAGTGGCGCGCGCGCTCGACGGCGTGCATCTCGATGCTGCGATTGCAATCGAATTGCAGCTCGGTGAATCGGTCTCGCCCGCCTCGCTTCTCGCCGACTACGTCAAGCAGCGCGGCGTCGAGGCCGCTGGCTGCGACATCCGATTCGGCCTCGATCCGATCGGGGATGCTGCCAGTCGCGGCGCAAGCTCACATGACGCATCGATGCTCGGCGGCAACTCGGGCGCGCTGGTCAAGCAACTGCACGAGGCCGGCTTCAAAGGCCCGTTCTTCGCCGCGGACGGCCGGGTCGTGCACGACGCCGGCGGATCGGAGGCGCAGGAGCTCGCTTTCGTGCTCGCCTCTGGTGTCACCTATCTGCGGGCGCTCGAAGCCGAAGGCATCGCGCTCGAGACCGCGCGCGGCATGATCTATGGCCGGCTCGCCGCCGACACCGATCAGTTTCTCACGCTGGCAAAATTCCGCAGCCTGCGGCGGCTGTGGGCGCGCATCGAGGAAGCGTGCGGGCTGGCACCGAAGCCGCTCTTCATCTCGGGCGAGACAGCGTGGCGCATGCTCACCCGGCGCGACCCTTACGTGAACATGCTGCGCGCAACCATTGCGACGTTCGCGGCCGGATTGGGCGGCGCCAACGCCGTGACGGTGCTGCCGCACACGGCCGCACTCGGCCTGCCCGACGCATTCGCGCGCCGTGTCGCCCGCAACACGCAATTGGTGCTGCTGGAGGAGAGCAATCTCGCCCGCGTCGCCGATCCCTCCGCCGGCGCCGGCGGCATCGAGGCGCTGACCAGCGAGTTGTGCGTTACCGCCTGGGCACTGTTCCAGGAGATCGAAAAGGCCGGTGGCGTCGTGGCTGCCTTGCAGGCTGGGCTGATCCAGTCCAAGGTCGCCGCGGTGAAGGCGGCGCGGAATGCCAACATCGCCAGGCGTCGCGACGTGCTGACCGGCGCCAGCGAGTTTCCAAATCTCAACGAGGCCGAGGTCGCGGTCGAAGCGGTTGCACCGCTGGCTCCGCAGGCGACAGCCAAGGCTGCGCTCACCTTCACGGCGCTCGCGCCCATCCGTCTCGCAGACGGGTTCGAGAAGCTGCGTGATCGCTCCGGCGCCCTGTTGAAGAGCAAGGGACAGCGCCCCTCGATCTTCCTCGCCAATCTCGGCACCGCCGCCGATTTCACCGCACGCGCGACTTTCGCCCGCAGCTTCTTCGAGGCCGGCGGCATCGCGGCGATCGATGGCGCGGGCGCTTCGGATCCGGCCGCGCTGGCTGCCGCCTTCCGCGCCTCCGGCGCCGCCATCGCCTGCCTCTGCTCGTCCGACAAGGTCTATGCCGACGCCGCGGTTCCGGCGGCCAAGGCCCTTCAGGCCGCGGGCGCGCGACATATCTATCTGGCAGGCCGCGGCAGCGAGCAGGAGGCCGCGCTGCGCGAGGCCGGAATCGGCAGCTTCGTGTCCGCCGGCGGCGACGCGCTGAAGACGCTCGAAGACGCCTATACGCATCTGGAGTGAGCATGACCGACGACACCAAGCCTCTCCTGACCGGCGGCTGCCAATGCGGTGCCGTCCGCTTCGCGTTCAAGACCACGCCGAACAAGGTCAGCATCTGTCATTGCCGGATGTGCCAGAAAGCCTCCGGCGCGCCGTTCGCCTCGTTCGCTGAGATCGACCGCGAGCACTTCGCCTGGACGCGCGGTCAGCCCGCCGCGTTCCGTTCATCCACGATCGCCGAGCGCTTCTTCTGTCCCGCCTGCGGCACGCCGCTCGGCTTCGGGCGTATTGATGGGCCGCGGATCGAGATCATGACCGGCAGCTTCGACCGGCCGGACCGGGTGGTGCCGACGCGACAATATGGCTCGGAGTCGCGACTTGGCTGGGTGGTCGCGATCGCCAATCTGCCGAGCCAGACGACACAACAGAACTATGGACCGGAGAAGATGGCGACCATCGTCAGCCATCAGCATCCGGACCATGATTGAGAGACGAGGACGCCAGGCCATGAGCCGCATTCCCGATTTCACCGCGATCGCGTTCGAGCCCACGGCCACGCCGGCTCCCGCAGGCCACGCCGAGCCGTGGCTCACGCCCGAAGGCATTCCGGTGAAGCCGGCCTATGGCGAGGCCGATCTCGCCGGCATCGACTTCCTCGACACCTGGCCGGGCATCGCGCCGTTTATGCGCGGTCCGTACCCGACCATGTATGTCAACCAGCCCTGGACGGTCCGGCAATATGCCGGCTTCTCCACGGCGGAGGATTCCAACGCGTTCTACCGCCGCAACCTCGCCGCGGGCCAGAAGGGCCTGTCGGTCGCATTCGATCTCGCCACCCATCGCGGCTATGATTCCGACCATCCGCGCGTCGGCGGCGATGTCGGCATGGCCGGCGTCGCGATCGACTCGATCTACGACATGCGCACCTTGTTCGCCGGCATTCCGCTCGACCAGATGAGCGTGTCGATGACCATGAACGGCGCCGTGCTGCCGATCCTCGCGCTGTTCGTCGTCGCCGCCGAGGAGCAAGGCGTGCCGCCGGAGAAATTGTCGGGCACCATTCAGAACGACATTCTGAAAGAGTTCATGGTGCGCAACACCTACATCTATCCGCCGTCTCCCTCGATGCGGATCATCTCCGACATCTTTGCCTTCACCTCGCAGAAGATGCCGAAGTTCAACTCGATCTCGATCTCCGGCTACCACATGCAGGAGGCCGGCGCGACGCAGGATCTCGAGCTCGCCTACACGCTCGCCGACGGCGTCGAATATCTGCGCGCCGGCATCGCCGCGGGTCTCGACGTCGACCGCTTCGCACCACGGCTGTCGTTCTTCTGGGCGATCGGCATGAACTTCTTCATGGAGGTCGCCAAGCTGCGCGCCGCGCGGCTGTTGTGGGCGAAGCTGCTGAAGCCGTTCAACCCGAAGGATCCGCGCTCGCTGTCCCTGCGCACCCACAGCCAGACCTCGGGTTGGTCGCTGACCGCGCAAGACGTCTACAACAACGTCGTGCGCACCGCCGTCGAGGCGATGGCGGCGACCCAGGGCCATACGCAGTCGTTGCACACCAACGCGCTCGACGAAGCGCTCGCGCTGCCGACCGACTTCTCCGCCCGCATCGCCCGCAACACGCAATTGTTCCTGCAGCAGGAGAGCGGCACCACGCGCATCATCGATCCCTGGGGCGGCTCGTACTACGTCGAGCGCCTCACCCGCGATCTCGCCGCAAAAGCCTGGGGCCACATCCAGGAGATCGAGGAGCTCGGCGGCATGGCCAAGGCGATCGAGGCCGGCGTGCCGAAGCTGCGCATCGAGGAGGCCTCGGCCAAGACGCAAGCCCGCATCGACACCGGCCGCCAGTCGGTGATCGGCGTCAACAAGTACAAGCCGACCGACGAGCCGCCGCTCGACGTGCTCAAGGTCGACAATTCCACCGTCCGCCGGCTGCAGATCGACAAGCTCAGCCGGCTGAGATCCGAGCGCAAGCAGGCCGAGGTCGATGCGGCGCTGTCGGCGCTCACGCGCTCGGCCGGCGACGGCAACGGCAATCTGCTGGCGCTCGCGATCGACGCGGCGCGCGCCAAGGCCACCGTCGGCGAGATCTCCGACGCGATGGAAAAGGTGTTCGGCCGCCATCGCGCCGAGATCAAGTCCATCACCGGCGTCTACAAGCGGGAGATCGCCGCCATGTCCGGCAAAGCCGAGAAGCTGCAGGCGCTGATCGAGGCGTTCGAGGAGGCCGAGGGCCGCCGTCCCCGCATCCTGGTTGCCAAGATCGGACAGGACGGCCACGACCGCGGCCAGAAGGTGATTGCGTCGGCGTTCGCCGACATCGGCTTCGACGTCGACATCGGGCCGCTGTTCGCCACCGCCGACGAGGCGGCGCGGCAGGCGGTCGAGAACGACGTGCACATTCTCGGCGTCTCGTCGCTGGCGGCCGCCCATCTCACCGCGGTGCCGGAGCTGAAGGCCGCGCTCAAGAAGCAGGGCCGCGAGGACATCATGATCATCGTCGGCGGCGTGGTGCCGCCGCAGGATTACGATGCGCTCTACAAGGCCGGCGCCGAGGCGATCTTCCCGCCGGGCACCGTGATCGCCGACGCCGCCGAGGAGCTGATCCACAAGCTCAACGCGCGGCTGGGCCACAGCGAGGCGGCGGAGTAGTCCGACTGCGTCACGCCCCACCGTCATTCCGGGGCAATGCCAAAGGCCTTGAACCCGGAATCTCGACATTGTCTTGCGTCCATTCCTGAGAGCGTCGAGCTATTGACGCGCTGTAGTCAATCGCCGCGCGTTCGATCTGGGCACGATCGAACCTTTGCGGTAGGTGCGCGCACAGACCACCAAACCCGGATCACAAGTCTCATGTATTCTACCAAACTGCTTGTCGCCGCCCTGTTCGGCCTGCTCACCCTCTCGCCGGCGATCGCCGCCGAAGCCAAGCCCGATGCGTCGATCAAGACCAAGGCCGCCGAGGCCAGCGTCACGCTGAGTGCCGACGTCAAGGCCGATCCGGCGCTCGCCGCGAATTGCCTCGCCGAAGGCCGCAAGTGGATGGACAAGCAGGCTGCGGACGCCGCCAAGGACTACAAGGCGGACAAGGAACTGTTCCGCGACGGCCCTTACACCTATGGCCGCGACTATTCGGTGCGTTCGATCGTCGCCGATCGCTATGTCAGCGTGCTGCGCAACGACTACATGGACACGCATGGCGCCCATCCCAACCGGACGGTCGACACCATCCTCTGGGACAAGGCCGCCGCCAAGCGCATCTCGATCCGCCCGTTCTTCAACGAGACCGCCGACAACGGTCCGACCATGACCGCGATCAGCAAGGCGATCATCGCCTCGCTGCGGGCAGAGAAGAAGGCGCGCGACGCCGGCGACACTGACGAGTGGTGGTTGAAGAGCGTCGAGCCGAAGCTGCTCGGCATTGGCGCCGTCACGCTCGCGCCCTCGACGCTGGCCGGCAAGAGCTCGGGCCTCACCTTCCACTATCCGCCCTACGCCGTCGGCGCCTACGCGGAGGGCGACTATGTCGCCTTCGTGCCCTGGGAAACGCTGAAGCCCTATCTCAGCGCGGAGGGGCAGGCGATCTTCGGCGGCGCGAGGCCGAAGGGGGATGCGGAGGAGAACTAGCTGGCCGGGCCGCTCGCATCCGCTATAACGGGCGCATGTCCTCTCGTTCTCCTTCGCCAAATACCACGGCCTTGGCCGACGATATCAGCGCCGGCAGCCGCGCGGCGCTGGCGCGTGCGATCACCTTGGTCGAGAGCCGCCGCGCCGACCACCAGGCCGCCGCGCGGGAGCTGGTGCAGGCACTGCTGCCACGGACGGGGCACGCGATCCGGGTCGGCATCACCGGCTCGCCCGGCGTCGGCAAGTCCACCACGATCGATGCGCTCGGCATGTATCTGATCGAACAGGGCCACAAGGTCGCGGTGCTCGCGGTCGACCCCTCGTCGGCGCGCACCGGCGGTTCGATCCTGGGCGACAAGACGCGGATGGCGCGATTGTCGCATCACGAGCACGCCTTCATCCGCCCCTCGCCCTCGTCGGGCACGCTCGGCGGCGTCGCCGCCAAGACGCGCGAGGCGATGCTGCTGTGTGAGGCCGCAGGCTTCGACGTGATCCTGGTCGAGACGGTGGGCATCGGCCAATCCGAGACCGCGGTCTGCGACATGACCGATTTCTTCCTCGCGCTGATGCTGCCCGGCGGCGGCGACGAGCTGCAGGGCATCAAGAAGGGCCTGATCGAGCTCGCCGACATGATCGCGATCAACAAGGCCGATGGCGACAACGTCAAGCGCGCCAACATCACCGCCGCCGACTATCGCGGCGCATTGCATCTGCTCAGCCCCCGCTCCGAGCACTGGCATCCGCCGGTCGTGACCTATTCGGCGATGGCCGGGACGGGCATTGCCGAGCTGTGGCAGAAGGTCCTCGACCATCGCAAGGCGATGATCGCCTCCGGAGAATTCGCCGCCCGTCGCCGCGACCAGCAGGTGAAATGGATGTGGACCATGCTGGAGCGGCGCCTGATGGCGCGGCTGCGCACCGATCCATCCATCCGCGCGAAGGTGAAGAGGCTGGAGAGCGACGTCGCCGAGGGCCGCGTCGCGCCGGCGCTCGCCGCCGAGCAACTCGCGGAGATGCTGACATGAGCGAGCGGCCGCGCATCCTGATCACCGGCTTCGGCCCGTTTCCCGGCGCGCCGCTCAATCCGACCATGGCGCTGGTGAGGCGGCTGTCAGAGCTGCGGCGGCCGGCGCTGGACGACGTTGACGTCACGAGCCACATCTTTCACGTGACCTACGCGACCGTGGATCGCGAGCTGCCCGCCCTGATCGCCGAGCGGCGCCCGCATGCGCTCCTGATGTTCGGCCTCGCCGGGCGAACATCATACCTACGCATCGAGACCCGCGCGCGCAACGCGATCACCACGACCTTCCCCGATGCCGATCGCCACGTCGCGCGCAAGGGCGTGATCGCGCCGGGCGCACATCCGGCGACGTTCGGTCCGCACATGGCGCGGCTGCTGCGCGCGGCGCGCGCCACCGGCATCGATGCCCGGGCCTCGCGCGATGCCGGCAGCTATCTCTGCAACTATCTGAGCTGGCGCGCGATCGAGGCGACCAAAGCCGCCGAAGGGCCGCGGGTCGCCGCCTTCGTCCATATTCCTCCCTTGCCGCGCGCCGGCATGGCGTTGCCGCAAGGCAGTTCGCGCATCACGCTGGAGGGGCTGGTCGATGCCGGCGAAGCGATGCTGATGGAGCTGGTCAAGCTCGTGCGACAGGCGACCTGTCGCACGAGCTGACGTCGATAATGGTATGACCGCTGACCGTTAGCGCTGTGTCAGATGCTCCAACGGCGCCGACCGCCAAATCCCCCGCCGATCAGGCGCAGCAGGAGCAGCAGGACCACGGCGCCGATGAAGGCGTTGATGATCGCGGCGACCAGTCCGACGCCCAGATGGATTCCGAGCTGCGGCAACAGCCAGTTGCCGATGAAGGCGCCGACGAGACCGACGACCAGGTCGCCGATCAGGCCGAAACCGCCGCCCTCCATGACGCGGCCCGCGAGCCACCCGGCGACGATGCCGACGAACAGAATAACCAGTAGACTCTCATTTGACAGATGCATGACCCTCTCCTCGCCGATCCATTGCGGGAACAATGTCCGCGAGTCCCATTGGTTCCCTCGGGAGAGGCTCACCGGTTCGACGGGCAACCCCACGCCAGCGGCGATCTGACGTGAAGATTTAACCCTATCGCCAACAATCCCGGGCGCAGGCGCTCATCCTCAGCATCAGCTTTGAGGCTTTCAGCTTAAGTCGTGGCCGCACATCATCTTTTGCGTGAGACACTGACCATGGATGTCAATCGCCGCCGCATTCTGGCTGGATCGGCTGCCGGCGCCGCCGGGGCATTGGCCCTGCCGGCGGATGTCGCACAGGCCGCCCCCTTGATCTCCGCGCTCGGGCGCGACGCCACACAGTATGGCGTCAAGCCCAACAGTCCCGACGACCAGACTCGCGCGCTGCAGCGTGCGATCGACGAGGCCGCCCGCGCGCAGGCGCCGCTGGCGCTGCCGCCAGGCACCTATAGGACCTCGATGCTGCGCCTCGCCAGGGGCAGCCACTTGGTCGGCGTCCGCGGCGCCGCCAAGCTCGTGTTCACCGGTGGCGGCCCGTCGATGCTGTCAGCAGAAGGCGCTGACGGCCTCGGCGTCAGCGGCATCGCGCTCGACGGCGGCGGCATCGCCCTGCCCCAGCGCCGCGGCCTGCTCCATGTCGCCGCTAGCCGCGACGCCCGTATCTCCGATTGCGAGATCACCCGCTCCGGCGGCAGCGGCATCTGGCTCGAGCAGGTCTCGGGCGACGTCAGCGGCAACGTGATCACCGACATCGCGGTCACCGCCATCGTGTCGTTCGACGCGCTCGGCCTGATCGTGTCGCGCAACACCATCAACGGCACCCGCGACAACGGCATCGAGATCCTGCGCACTGCGATCGGCGACGACGGCACGATGGTGCTCGACAATCGGATCGAGGACATCAAGGCCGGCCCCGGCGGCTCGGGCCAGTACGGCAACGCCATCAACGCCTTTCGCGCCGGCAACGTCATCATCAGCGGCAACCGCATCAGGAACTGCGACTACTCGGCAGTGCGCGGCAACTCGGCCTCGAACATCCAGATCGTCGGCAACAGCGTCAGCGACGTGCGCGAGGTCGCGCTCTACTCGGAGTTCGCATTCGAGGGCGCCGTTATCTCAGGCAATACGGTGGATGGTGCCGCCTTCGGCGTCTCCGTCTGCAACTTCAACGAAGGCGGCCGCATCGCGGTGGTCCAGGGCAACATCATCCGCAATCTGATCCCGAAGCGGCCGATCGGCACAGCACCTGACGACGATGCCGGCATCGGGATCTATGTCGAGGCGGACTCCTCGGTGACGGGCAATGTCGTCGAGAACGCCCCGTCCTACGGTATCGTCGCCGGCTGGGGCCGCTATCTCAGGGACGTCGTGATCTCCGGCAACGTCATTCGCAATGCGCTCGCGGGCGTCGGCGTGTCCGTCGTTCCGGGCGCGGGCACGGCGCTCGTCAGCAACAACATGATCTCCGGCACCCCGCGCGGCGCGGTGATCGGACTCGATCACATCAAGCCGGTGACATCGGACCTGACGCGCGACGGGACGCAAGGCTATGCGCAGCTCGTGGTCAGCGGCAACGCGGTGCGACGAAGCTGAGCCGCCGCTTCAAATCGGCCGAGCGCTCGGCCTCACTTGTGTGATCGCGACGCCGGTGATCGCCAGCAGCCCGCCCGCAATCAGCTTCGGTGTCATCCGTTCGTCCAGGAACAATACGCTCGAGATCAAGGCGAACACCGGAAGCAGCAGGCTGAACGGTGCGACGCGGCTCATGGAGTAGCGGGCGATCAACCAGAACCAGACGCCAAACCCGACAATTCCGCCGATGAAGACCGTGTAGGCGAGCGCCAGCCATCCGCGTTCATCCGCCGCGGCAAGGCTCGCCACCTGGCCATATTCGAGGAACGACGACATGACCATGACTTGCGGCACGGTGAGCAGCGATGACCATCCCATCAGCATCAGCGGTTCAAAAGGGCCGTAGCGCTTGGTCAGGACGTTGGACACCGCGAATGCGAAGGCTGCGCCAACCACCAGCAGCAGCGGGAGCACGTTTGCCGTCAGACCCGGCTCGGCCGCCAGCACGACCACGCCGGCGAATGCAAGCCCTACTCCAGCGCATGTGGAGAGGGACGGCTTCTCCGCCAGCAGCGGCCACGCCAACAGGACGGTGAAGGGCGTGGCGAGTTGATAGGCGACGGCAGACATGCTTCCCGAGCCGAGCCCAAGACCAACATAGAACAGCCCGAAGTTCAGGCCGCCCAGGAAAACGGAAATGACTGCGATGTGACCGAGCTGTTGACGCGTCGGCCTTTTGACGAACGGAACGAGCAGCAGCGCGATGGCCAGAAATCGAAGCGCGAGAAAGAACAGCGGCGGAAACTCCGTCACCCCCACTTTGATGACGACGAACTGATAACCCCACAGTAGTGGAACGGCCACCGAGCAGAGAATCTGGACGATGGTCATGGCATTCTCCATTTAAGGACTGATCGGTCCAGATATAGGCGACTCGAAAGCAAGGCGCTCAACGGTCTCTATCGAATGAAGCGGTCGAGAAGCGCGTCAACGGTGGCTTGCGATGTGATCGGCGTCGGCCCCGTCTTGCCGACCACGCGCAGCCCCTCAACGAAACAGACGAGAATTCGCGCGGCACTCGAAGGTTCGACACCATCGGCCAGCTTGCCCGCCATCTTCGCGCGGGACAGTGCACCAGCCACCCGGATCTCCATGGCCTTGAAGAAACTCGCGATGCGCCGACCAACTTCGGTGTCCTGGCCAGCAAGCTCCATGGCTGTCGCCACCAGCAGGCAGCCGCGCCGACCCTTGGCCCCGCAGGTGCGGTCGACGTAGCCGGCAAGATAGGCCCGCAGGCCGTCGACCGGCTCCCTGCTTGGGTCGAGCTCGGTATCCATCCGGGCCAGGGCATCGGCGATGTAACGGTCAAGCGCGAGCAGGAACAGCGAGTGTTTGTCACCGAACGCGGCGTAGAGGCTGCCACGCGAGAGC
Organism: Bradyrhizobium sp. SZCCHNR1051; assembly: GCF_032489615.1. Taxonomy (NCBI): domain Bacteria; kingdom Pseudomonadati; phylum Pseudomonadota; class Alphaproteobacteria; order Hyphomicrobiales; family Nitrobacteraceae; genus Bradyrhizobium; species Bradyrhizobium sp. SZCCHNR1051. Next base: position 179,859 of record NZ_JAUEYJ010000008.1, read on the forward strand.
TTCGTCGCCTGAAGAAGATCAGGCAGCGCCGTCGCGTGATAGCCACGCGACCAAAACACACCCATTGCCCGCTCGACAGCGGCGTCCATGTCGAAACTTCGCGGGCGCCCACGCGGCAACTGCATCGGAGTCTGGCGGCTCATCACCGATATATGGACCATTCAGTCTTGAAATCAAGTGACCAGATTGAGGGCCGCTTGCGGTCCCCTTGGCTGCGATGCGGAGTGGGTCTGGAGCTCGCCCTGCGCCTAGAACGCGACCGCCAGCGCGGGATAGCGGCGCTCGATGGCGTCGAGATCGACCACCGGCTCGTCATACTCGGCGTCGGACTGAATGCCGATGCTCAAAGCCTGCTCCAGGGCGAACATGTCGATGCGGGGCGGCGCGACGGTCGGCTCCGGCGCGATGGCATCTTCGGACACATAGTCGGGTTCGATGACGCCGTCCGGTTCCAGATCATCCGCGGCCAGCTCGATCTCGGGCTCGACGATGATCTCGGACTCCGCAAGGATGGTTTCGAGCGAGGGCGGCAGCGCGATGGGGCGCCGCTCGATGGGATGATTCTCGTTGAGACGGAGTTTGATCGGCTCCGGCTCGGCGGGGCGCACGGGAGCGGGTGGCGCAGCCACCATCGCAGCCGGCCGCTGGCTCGGCACGATGCTCACCTGCTCGGGCTCGGCGCGGGATAGCGCCTGCCAGGTCTGCACCGCGGCCTTGGCGTGCCGGATATCGTCGAGGAGCGACTGCTCGGTGTAGTAGCGGCGCCAGCGGCCGCTCTGGAACAGCTCGGTCAGATGGTCCAGGCGCCTTTCGGCAAGCGCGCACCAGCGTCCAGCCAGTTCGCGGCTGCAAGTCACGTCCGGTCGATGTGTCATGGGGGGAGCCCGTGAGATAAGGGGACGGACGCACTCGGCACGAATCAACGCAACGTGACGTGAATATTTTGTGGAAAAGGTTAACAAAGTCTAGCTAATGCCATGTTGTTTGGCGGCCAAACCGTAGTCGTGCGGAAATTTTCTCCGTGCTTTTTCGGAATCCGGCCTAGTGCAGCCACGCGAACGCGGCCAACGACATCGCCTGACAACCCGAAGATGTGCCCATCGGGCGGGCGAACACTGCCGGATATCAATGTCGCCGGGATTTGACCTGGCCCAGAAATGGAAGACCCGTCCGGGGGGACAACCGGACGGGTCGAGCCATATGGGCGCTTGGGGTGGATGGGCGCTCGCGCCGTATATAGCCTTGGGGAGGGGATCACCGCTCCCACATGCTTTCTGTCGTGACCGCCCCGCTGCACGTTCAAAACGAGCGGGAGAATTTCGGAACGTTCACGAAAACGTTGGCGTCATTGCTGCGCCGGCCGAAGCGTGTCGCCGGCTGGAGATGCCTCGGTCACCGCGGCCGGCGCCGGGCGCAACTCGCGGGCCGCCGCGGGCTCCGTTTGCAGCCCCGCGGAAGGCACAGCAGCAGCGGGCGCATCCTGCGGCGAGACCACGGCCTGGACCGCCGCCAACGCATCCGCCTCCCCTGCCCCGAACAGATCGTCGCGTCCGGGGATCCCGAGATCGCGCGCGGTCCCGGTCAGCACGGTCCGCACCGTTTCCGGCTTCAACGCCGGATTGCGCTCCAGCACCAGCGCCGCAAGCCCGCTGACATAGGCCGCGGAAAACGAGGTGCCCGAGATGATCTGATATTTTCCGTCCGGCGCCGGCAGGAAGATCTCGGCGCCGGGCGCGGCCAGCGCAATGTAATTGCCGCGGTTCGACGCCGGCAGCAACTGATCCCTGTCATCGGTCGCACTGACGGCGATGACGTTCGGATTGCCCGCAGGATAGAGCGGCGGCGACTTGGCCCCGGCATTGCCGGCCGCAGCGACCATCACGACGCCCTTGGAAGCGACGGCCGCGATCGCGCGCTCGATCACCGCATCTTTCGGGCCGGCGAAGCTCATGTTGACGATCTGCGCGCCGTGCAGGGCCGCGTAGTCCAGCGCCTTCAGGATCACATAGGAGCTGCTCTCCGGCCCGCCGCCTTTCTTGGCCATGCCGAAGGCGCGGATGGCGATGATGCGTGCATAGGGCGCGCTGCCCATCAACCGCTTGTGCGACACGATCACGCCGGCGATGCCGGTGCCGTGCGCATGTGGCCCCTCGTCACCGCCGAGCGCGTCGAATGCGTCGAACGACGCGTCGGCGAATTCCGGGTGCTTGAGATCGATCCCGGAATCGATCACTGCGATGGTGACATTGGAGCCCTGGGCCAGCCTGTGCGCTTCCGGCAGCCGCAGCTTCGCCAGCGCGTATTGCGCCGGATCGCCCTCGACAGGCGGCGCACTCTGCTGCTGCAGCGTATAGCGGTAGTTCGGCTGCACCGAACGCACCCTGGCATCTGCCGCGAGCGCACGGCTGACCGCCTGCACCGAGCGGCGATCGGTGATCCTGAACAGACCGATGGTGGCGCCGATCAGCGGAAGGCGCTGCGAGCTGATGCGCTGCAGGCCATGGCGGCGCGCCAGCGCGTCGGCCTGGTCGATCGAGAGACCGTCATCGATCTCGGCGACGATCTCGTTGGCGACGGTCCGCGGGTCGACCGCGGCCGCAGCTTTCGGCTCGCCGCGCTGCGTCACCTTGGCGGACCTGCCTTTGTCCAATCTTCCTTGGGACCGCCGGCCCTGCCCGTCCCCCGTCACCGACCGGCGGTCGAGACATTCACCCGACACGCTGCGATCCGCCGGGTTGCAGGACGCCTGCAGGTTCGGTGCAAATCGCGCATTGGGCAAGGTCGGGCGCAAGGCCATCCCGGTCGGCGGCGGCACACGCATCGCGGTGCCCGGGTTGATGCTCGGCACCCGGCTCGGGATGTTGATGTTGGGCGAACGCATCATCGCCTGGGCATGGGCACTGAGGTCGCCACCCGCGAAAGCAGGCATTGCGACGACAATCAGTATCGCCACCGATCTGGCGAAGTGTAGCGGCGAAGTGGACGACATGGAGCCTCCGAATGACGTTCGGACGGCGCGGGCCTATTGCGCGGCCACCGCGAGGCTGACGATCTTCTCTCGCGCCAGACGGCCGATCAGGCTGTCGGCCTCGGCCTTCGACAGCGGCCGATCGCCGAGTTGCAGCTTGAACAGGCCGCCTCTGGCGCCCTCGACGATCAACGCCTGGTAGCTGTCGAGCAACGCGGAGATGTCGGCCATGCGCGCATCCGGCGCGAACCGCACCAGCGCATAGGCGGGCGCGGTCGATCCGGCGACCTGCGATCCAAGGCCGCGGATCAGCGGAGCGGCCGGGGCCGGTGCTTCGGCCATCCGCGAACGCGTCATGCTCTCGGGCGTCCGCTCCGCCGGGGCCGGCGCAGCAGCGCTCGGCGGCGGCGGCGGCGCGGCCATCGGTTTGCTCGCGGGCTCGGGAGCTGCGTTCTTGTCCTCGACCGAGGCGGTCTGATAGGTCGCGGTCTGCGAGCGCATCAGCACGGCGCCGATCACGCCGGCCTGCGCCAGCACCAGAAGCGCGCCGAGGCTGACGGTCCACGCCAAGGTCTGCGGCGACAAGCTGTCGAAGAAATCCATCAGCCGCGCGCTGAAGCCGCGCGGCGCGGCAGGCTTTTGCATCGGATCCGCCTCGATCGCCGCGAACAGCTTCTGCATCGCGCGCATCGAGGGCGCGCCGAGGCTTTCGTTCAGCGCGATGGTCTCGGCATATTCCTTCTGGATCTCTGCATACTGCCTGGCGAGATCGGCATCGTGGGCAAGCACCTCCTCGACCCGGCGCATGTCGCGCGCGCTCAGCGTGCCGGCGGCGTACCACGGCAGCAGGAGTTCGATCTCTCCGGGCTCTTGCTCCAGCATCTTGCTCAAAGCCATCATGGCCAGCCTCTCTCAATGCCGGCCGCTTTCAGGAGTTCGGCCAATTTCTTGCGCGCATAGAACAGGCGCGTCTTGACGGTGTTTTCCGGAATTCCGACGATCTCGGCCACCTCCTCCACGGACTTCTCGTGGTAGTAGACGAGATCGACGATCTCCCGGTGATCAGGCGAAAGCGCCGTCAGGCACTTGCGCAATGCTTCGCCGGTATTCTTCTTCTGGACCGCGACCTCCGGATCGTCGGACGTATCCTCGATCGCGTTCGCGGCCTCGTCTTCCAGCTCAACGTCCTTCCGGCGCCGAAGTGCCGACAGGGCCTTGAACCGCGTGATCGCCAGAAGCCAGGTGGAGACGGCAGAACGGCCCTCGAACTTGCCGGCCTGACGCCACACGTCGAGAAAGACCTCGCTGATGAGGTCTTCCGCGACCTGCTCGTCCCGCACGAGCCGGAGCCCGAAACGGTACACCCTGACATGGTGCCGTCCGTACAGCACCTGCATGGCGAGCCGGTCGCCTTGAGCGATCCGGGCAATCAGGGTTTCATCTGACGCCGCTGCTGTCACGCTCAATGGCCGTCTCGCAAGATTGGTCTGGAGGATTGACGTCGCGGTTCGAATACAACCGCAAAAATCTTCAAAATACCGGAAAGATACGTCCCGAAATGTGAGTTGGCGCACAGACTTGCAGATTTCGCTGCAGCGCCCAGGTCGATCGCGACCAACGGGTTCCCGCCTACCATGTTCCGCCCGTTCCCGCCAACTGCGCGTCCTGAAAGCCGTAGATTCCCCGTCGCAGCACGACGCCGGCGGCCTCTTCGTCCATGCCCATAGATACCAAAGTTAAATGCTTTCCCACGTAGATTTTGAGCCAACGACGAAGAATCGCGAGCACATGGGCACGACGGCACCGCCTTTTCCCAGTCCGAATGTCGCTGAGGCCGGGGACGCGCAGCCGTCTCCGTCCAGCGACCTGCGCGCGCGTCGTGCCGGGCGGCGCCGGCAGATGCTGGCGCTGGTCGCAGGATGCTACCTGATCGACGCCGTCATCCTGCTGATCTACGCCAAGGCGGGCACCGTCCCGGTCACGATCGCGCCAGCCTACGCAGCGATCGGCGTTCTCACCGTCGCGCTGTGGACCGCTTTGTCGGAGAGCGGCTTCAACGACCGTTTCCGCGACCACTACCTCGTGGTGCCGCAATCGCTCGCCAGCATGATGATCACGGTCGCGTTCTGCTACATCGCGCCCGAAGTCAGCATCCTGTTCCTGTGCACGCTGTACATCGTCGTCGCCTTCGCCTCGCTGCGCGCGACGCCGCGCCAGAGCGCGATCTGCTGGACGTTCCTCGCGATCGGGCTGGCGGGATTGTTCCTGCTCACCGACAAGCCGCTCGGCATGCCGCACGACAGCGGCCTCGAGCGGCTCGCGACGCTCCTGGTCTTCCTCCTCACCATCGCCGGCTGCATGTTCCTCGGCATCTTCTCCAGCGCGCTGCGCGAGACGCTGTACCAGCGCGGACAGAAGCTCAAGGAAGCCTATCGCCGCATCGAGGAGCTGGCCGAGATCGACGAGCTCACCGGCGCGCTGAACCGGCGCTCGATCATGGATGTGCTGGACGAGGAGATGGCGCAGGCGCGGCAGGGCGGCCAGCCCTGCTCGGTCGTGCTGATCGATCTCGACTGGTTCAAGCGCATCAACGATACGCACGGTCATCCGACCGGCGACGACGTGCTGCGCACCTTCGCCATCACGATCTTCGCCAACATTCGCGGCAGCGACCGCTTCGGCCGCTACGGCGGCGAGGAATTCCTGCTGGTGCTGCCGGGCGCGCCGGCGGACGCCGCCGCGCGGCTCGCCGAACGATTGCGCCAGATCATCGCCGGCCTCGACTGGAGTGCGTTCTCGACCGGCCTGCAGGTCACGTTCTCGGCCGGCGTGGCCGCCCCGCGCGGCGACGAGACCGCCGATTCGCTGCTCGCCCGGGCCGATCGGGTGCTCTACGACTCGAAGGCGCAGGGCCGCAATCGCGTCACCAGCGCCTGAGCCATCCCGGCATGCCCCCGAAACCCACCCCGAACGAAAGCCTGCTCGACGAGCTCGAGGACACGCTCGCGCACGGCACCGTCGCGCGGCGGGTCGAGACCCTGCGCAAGGTGACGGACCTGTTCGTCGACGGCGCGACGGACTTCGCCGATGAGCAGGTCGCGCTGTTCGACGACGTATTCGAATGCCTGATCGACCACATCGAGATCTCGGCCCGCGCTTTGCTCGCGCGCCGGCTTGCGCCGCTTGCGTCGGCGCCGCCGCGGACGCTGCACCGGCTGGCCGATGACGACGCCATCGATGTCGCAGGCCCCGTGCTGTCGAAGTCGGAACGGCTCGACGAGGCCGCGCTGATCCGCACAGCCGAGACCAAGAGCCAGGCGCATCTGCTCGCGATCTCGCTCCGGCGCGTGCTCAGCCACGCCGTCACCGACATCCTGCTCAGGCGCGGCAACGACGAGGTCGTTCACAGCACCATCAGCAATCCCGGCGCCGACGTCTCGGGGGCCAGCCTCGACACGCTGGTCGATCGCGCCGCGCTGGACGAAAATCTCGCCGCGTGCCTCGCCATGCGGCCCAATCTGCCGCGCCACCTCTATCTGAAGCTGGTCGCCAAGGCGTCTGCCACGGTCCGCACGCGGCTCGAGGCGGCAAATCCGAAGCTCGCGCAGGAGGTCTCCTCGGCGGTGCGCATGGCGGGCCGGCGTGCGCGATCGAGCGCGGTGGCGCTGACCAGCCAGACCGAGATCGCGCACGCGCTGGTGCGCTCGCTGCATGCCGAGGGCCGGCTCGACGACCGTCTCGTCGTGCAGTTCACCGAGCAGCGCAAGTTCGATGAGGCCAATGCCGCCGTCGCAGCCATGGCCAACGTGCCGGTCGCGGTCGCCGAAAGCATCATGATCGAAAGCCGTGCCGAGGGCGTGATGATCCTTGCCAAGGTCGCAGGGCTGTCCTGGCCGACGGTGAAATCGATCATCCTGATGCGCGACGAGCTCGCCACCACCGCGCCGGCCGATCTCGACGCCTGCAAGGCGACCTATGAGCGGCTCCGGCGGTCCACCGCGCAGCAGGTGTTGCGCTTCCACCGCGTGCAGGACGCCGCGGCGCCGATGCAGGCGTAGTCGCGACCTCGCTCGTCGCGCAGCCCCCCTCAGTAGCGCAGGACCCTTGCGCCGATGAGCGCGCCGAGCCCGGCCACGATCAGCGCGGCCAACGTGTACCAGGTCGCCACGAACAGCGGCGAGTCGTCGGTGCAATGCGCGGCATAGAGCGTCGCCGCGATCCCCGCCGAGACCAGCCCGGCGATCGCGCCCGTCATCGCCGGACGCGACGGCGCGCCATGGCGCAGGCCGAACAGCGCGGCGGCCAGCAGCGGCAGCGACAGCACGGGAATGGCGCTCATGCACACCATCGAATTGTGGCCGACCAGCCGCGCCATCATCGGCGTGCGCTGCGGCAGCATCATCTCCGCCGCCATGCCGCCGATGAGGACGACGATCGGCGCGATCAGCAGCCAGCTCCAGCCCTGCAGCGAGGCTTCGGGGCGCGACAGATGCAGGCCGATGATCAGCGCCGGGATCGCCAGCGCCGTGGTGACGACGAACTTCAGGTCGAAGAATGGATTGCGCACCGCGAGCCAGATGTCCGGCCGGACGCCGAGGCCGACGAGCAGCATCGCGGTCGATACCGGCGTCGCCGCCATCAGGGCCAGCGCCAGCACGATGCCGACCGGCTGCGCGCGCTGCGCATTGTCGGCCGCGAGGGTGCGGATGAGCTGATCGGTGTCCATGGTCAGGTATCCCGTAGCTTGGCCGTGAGGCTTGCGAGCGCCCGGTGCAGCGCCACCCGCACCGCGCCCTCGCTCATCGAAAACTTCTCCGCGGTCTGCTTGATCGAGGCGGCCTCGACTGCGATCGACTGCAGCACGTCGCGCTGGCGCTGCGGCAAGGTCTTCAGCTGCGCCTCGACCTCGCTGGCCGAGACGGTGGGCGCCGGCGGCGCGTCGGCCAGCGTCTCCGAGAAATCGTCGATGTCGACGAACACCCGCCGGCCGCGCCGGCGCAGCATGTCGATCAGCTTGTTGCGCGCGATCGCGAACAGCCAGGGCGCGAACGGCGCGTCGACGTCCCAGGTGTGCCGCTTCAGGTGAACCGCCAACAGAATTTCCTGCACGATGTCCTCGGCCTGGTCGGAGGGCTGGCCGGCGCGCGCTAGCCCGCGCCGTGATGCTGCGCGCAGCACGGGCGTGATCGCCCTCAGCAGGCGATGATAGGCCTCGTCGTCACCGGCGACGGCCTGGCGCATCCAGCCCGTCCACTCGTCGTCACGCTCGCGCAACTCCGCTCCACCCCAGCAATTCGCCCGAAACACTCAGTTTGTTACTCTCGCTCCATCCTCATCACTAATTCGTGATGATGACATTGGCCTCGGAACCATCCGAGTTACGCCACACCGAGAGCACGCCACCGGGCAAGTCTTGGAACCGCTCCATAGCACCGAATCGCGAGGTGCATGATCAGGTTTGATGGGCCGCTCGCAAAGTGCGGCGGTGCCCAGCTTTTGCCGTGAGCGGCAGGAAGATACCCATTTTCTGCCCCGTTCTCGACATCTGTCGGGGTCTCACTCCGGCTTGGGCTGGCGGGATGGGGAGAAAGCCGACGATGACGATCCAAGCCAGTGGACGTTCAGCATTGATCATTGCCGCCGCGTTCGTTCTGGGCCTCGTTGGCACTGGATTCGCGCGCGCGGCCGAACAGCAGAGCTACAGTCCGTTCTTGCCGGTGGGGTCCGAGAGCGCTCCGGCGGCGAAGCAGGACGGCTTCCCGGCGCCGCTGCCGGCCGAAGCCCAGGCTCAGGCCGCACCTGCGGCGCAAGCGGCCGACGCCGCGCCGAGCGATGCGCCGGCGGCCTCGGACGTCACCGTGAACATGGTCACGGTCAGCAATGACGACAGCTCCGGCTGGGACAAGGCCTCGATCATCGGCAAGATCTTCATCGCCTGCGGCACCCTGCTCACCCTGGGCTCGGCGGCGCGGATGTTCATGATCTGAGGCGCCGCGCGGCGCCGCACCTACTTGATGCGCATCGATCCAGCGGGCACATTGCCCGCTGTTTTGATTTCTCGGGGTTGGCATCATGAGCGTCTACGAGCACATCATCGTCGAGGGCAAAGGCGCGGTCGGTGTCATCACCTTGAACCGACCGAAGATGCTCAATGCGCTGTCGTTCGGCGTCTTCCGCGAGATCGCCGCCGCCGTGGATGATCTCGAGGCCGACGACGCCATCGGCTGCATCGTGATCACCGGCAGCGAGAAAGCGTTCGCCGCCGGCGCCGACATCAAGGAGATGCAGCCGAAGAGCTTCATCGACATGTTCTCGAGCGACTTCACCGCGATCGGCGGCGACCGCGTCGCGCGCTGCCGCAAGCCGACCATCGCCGCGGTCGCGGGCTACGCGCTCGGCGGCGGCTGCGAGCTTGCGATGATGTGCGACTTCATCATCGCCGCCGATACCGCGAAATTCGGCCAGCCCGAGATCACGCTCGGCACCATTCCGGGCATCGGCGGCACCCAGCGCCTGACGCGCGCGATCGGCAAGGCCAAGGCGATGGACCTCTGCCTCACCGGCCGCATGATGGATGCGGCCGAGGCCGAACGCTCCGGCCTCGTCAGCCGCATCGTGCCGGCCGACAGGCTGATGGACGAGGTGATGGCTGCGGCCGAGAAGATCGCGGCGATGTCGCGCCCGGCGGCGGCGATGGCCAAGGAGGCCGTCAACCGCGCCTTCGAGACCCCGCTCTCCGAAGGCATGAATGTCGAGCGCAACCTGTTCCACGCCACCTTCGCGCTGGAGGACCGCGCCGAGGGCATGGCTGCCTTCATCGAGAAGCGCAAACCGGTGAACAAGAACCGGTGAGATTGCTGCGGGTCACTCGCAGCTGAACGAATCGATCTGCCTCTGATGTCCACGGGTGCCCCTCACCCGCCTACCGAGCGCGTATCCGCGCGGCCATGTCGCAGCACTGCGACAAACGGTCTGTGGCGAGCACGCCACAACAAACCATGGAAAAGCCTGCCGGATTCCACATCCGCGGTTTGTGTGTGGCCGCCATCCGCCCTAAACAGGTAAACAACTGGTTAAGACAGTGGGACGCGGCGGAGTCGGATGGTGGGTCGAGCCAAGGAATTTGGCGTCGGCGAGGTGCGTGCGCGAAGGATCGGCCTCGGCCTGACCCTCGCGGCCAGCCTCGTCGTCTGCTCGCCTGTGCGCGCCGAGGATCTCGCGGCCGCGCTCGCGAAAGCCTATCAGACCAACCCGGCGCTCAATGCCGAGCGCGCGCGCCAGCGCGCGACCGACGAGAACGTGCCGCAGGCGCTCGCCGGCTATCGCCCGCAACTGATCGCGAGCCTCGGTGCCGGCCTGCAGGCCGTGCGCAACCTGCTCCCCAACAACACGATCCAGACCGCGACGCTGAAGCCCTGGACCATCGGCGTGACCGTCACGCAGACGCTGTTCAACGGCTTCCGCACCGCCAACAGCGTGCGCATGGCGGAGCTGCAGGTGCAGTCCGGCCGCGAGGCGCTGCGCAATGTCGGCCAGGGCGTGCTGCTCGACGCCGTCACCGCCTACACCAACGTGCTCGCCAACCAGTCGCTGGTCGAGGCACAACGCTCCAACGTCGCCTTCCTGCGCGAGACGCTCTCCGTCACGCAGCGCCGCCTCAATGCCGGCGACGTCACGCCGACCGACGCCTCGCAGGCCGAGGCGCGGCTGTCGCGCGGCCTGTCCGATCTCAACGCCGCCGAGGTCAACCTCGCCATCAGCCAGGCGACCTATGCCCAGGTCATCGGCATGGCGCCAGGCCAGCTCCGCGCGGCCGACCCGATCGATCGCCTGCTGCCGCGCAGCCGCGAGGACGCGATTGCGCTCGGCAACAAGGAAAATCCGGCCGTGGCTGCGGCGAGCTTCGACGTCGACGCGGCCTCGACCTCGATCAAGGTCGCCGAGGGCGCGCTGCTGCCGAGCGTGACCCTGCAGGGCGGTGTCAGCCGCAGCCGCGATTCGGATCAGACGCTGGGCACCTTCGGCACCGACCAGGCCTCGATCGTCGGCAGCGTCACCGCGCCGATCTATGACGGCGGCACGGCGGCGTCGCAGACCCGCCAGAGCAAGGAGCTCGCGGCGCAGAGCCGCCTCGTGCTCGACCAGGTCCGCAACCAGGCGCGCACCGCGGTGGTCAGCGCCTGGGTCGCCAATGAAGGCGCCAAGGTCGCCGTCAGCGCCTCCGAGGCCGAGGTGAAGGCCGCCACCGTCGCGCTGCAAGGCGTCTCGCGCGAGGCCCAGGGCGGCCAGCGCACCACGGTCGACGTGCTCAACTCGCAGGCCGACCTGATCCAGGCCAAGGCGCGGCTGATCGGCGCCCAGCGCGACCGCGTCATCGCCTCCTACACGCTGCTCAGCGCGGTCGGCCGGCTCGACGTCAAAAATCTCAATTTGAACACGCCGGACTACCTGCCCGAGGTTCACTACCATCAGGTGCGCGACGCCTGGCACGGGCTGCGCACGCCCTCGGGGCAGTAGCGCGGGACGAGACCCGCGCGAGCGCCGGCCTCATCCCATCCTGTCGATACGCCGTATGACATAAGCCGAAGATACTAGAGCGTGATGTTTTTTGCCGGAATCAGGATTCCCGAGTCGGTGAACTTCTGATTCAGATTCCATGCTGGAGCCGGAGGCCAGCACGGATGACACGGCCCTATTCGGAAGACATTCGCGAACGCGCTCTGGCGCGCGCGGATGCAGGCGAGACGGTCCGCTCGATAGCGCAGGCGCTTCGGATCAGCCCGTCCTGCATCAGCAAGTGGAAGAACCTCAGACAGCAGACTGGAGGCGTCGCGCCGGGAAAAATCGGTGGCCACAAGAAGCGGACATTATCCGGGGCCCATGCCGAATGGCTTCGCAAACGTATCCGTTCCGGTCCATTCACCTTGCGCAAGTTAACAGCTGAGCTGGCCGAGCGTGGCATCAGGACTGATGTGCGGGCCGTGTGGACCTTCGTCCACGCCGAAGGCCTGAGCTTCAAAAAAAACGATGCGGGCGGCGGAGCAGGATCGTCCTGATATCGCTCGTAAACGAGCGCGCTGGAAAGCTCACCAAGGCAAGATCGATGTGTCTCGCCTGGTCTTTATCGATGAGACCTGGATCAAGACCAATATGGCCCCGCTGCGTGGTTGGGGACCATGCGGGCAGCGGCTTGAGGCATCTGTGCCGTTTGGTCACTGGAAGACGATGACATTTATCGCAGCACTGCGCTGCGATCGGATCTCGGCACCCTGGGTCATCGATGGCCCGATCAACGGCGAACTCTTCGCCCTCTATGTCGAGAAGGAGCTGGCTCCAACCTTGGTCAAGGGAGATGCCGTGATCCTCGACAATCTCGGAAGCCACAAAGGAAGAAGAGCTCGCGACCTCATCCGTGCAAGAGGAGCGCACCTGCTCTTCTTGCCTCCCTACAGTCCCGACCTCAATCCGATCGAGCAGGTCTTCGCCAAACTCAAGCACCTGATGCGAGATGCAGAACCTCGCACCATCGAAGCGACTTGGCGAAAAGCTGGAGATCTCCTCGATCTCTTCTCGGAAAAGGAGTGCGCCAACTATCTCAGAAACTCAGGATATGTTTCCGTATAAAAACAGCATGCTCTAATAGGCCTTGGGATCGCCGCTGTCGCTCGGATGCGCGAACGCCTTCTGCAGCGCGGATGTCATCGGGAAGTTGAAGTTGACGCCTTTCGGCGGCACCGGCGCCATGAACCATTTGGCGTACAAGGCCGCGATCTCCGGGCTCGTATAGAGCTTCGTGGCGGCGCGGTCGACGACGGCCTTGAAGGCCGGATCGTCCTTGCGCAGCATGATCCCATAGGGCTCCGGCATCGAGAACTGATCGGTCGAGATCACGAAGTCCGACGGCGTCTTCGCGCTGGCCACCAGGCCCGCGAGCAGGATGTCGTCCATCACATAGGCGTCGGCGCGACCGTTCTCGACCATCAGAAAACCTTCGGCATTGTCCTTGGCCGTCAGCACGTTCATGCCGAGCTGGCGCGCCGTGTTGGCCTCGAAGAGCTGCTTGATGTTGGTGGTGCCCGACGTCGAGGCGACGGTCTTGCCCTTGAGGTCGTCGATGGTCTTGAGGCCGCTCGCGGCCTTGGCGACGAAGCGGTTGGCGGTGAGGAAATAGGTCGGCGAGAACGACACCAGCCGCTGGCGCTCGATGTTGTTGGTGGTCGAGGCGCATTCGAGATCGATGGTGCCGTTGGCGATCAGCGGAATGCGGGTCGCCGACGACACCGGCGTCAGCTTCACCTCCAGCCTGTCGAGCGTCAGCGTCGCCTTGATCTCGTCGACGATCCTGTTGCAGATGTCGAGCGCGAAGCCGAGCGGCTTCTGGTTGTCGTCGATGTAGGAGAACGGCAGCGAGGTTTCGCGGTAGCCGATCGTGATCGCGCCGGTCTCCTTGATCTTCTGCAAGGTGCCGGTCAGCTCCTCCGCGAAGGCGGGTGCGGCCAGCACCGCTGCAACCAGAGCGTACGCGACGAGACGTGCCTTCTTCATGGGTTTCTCTTCCCGTTGGATGCGAGTTCCCTCGCAGAAGCAAGGACTGCGCCAGGGAAAGGCGTCTCGTCCACGAGGCCATCGCGGCCTCGTCCGTCAGGCGAACGATGTCCCCCCGGGCTGGCACCCCGCACCGATTCACCGCACAATGCGTGCACGTCAGGACGGAGGCGCGCATGCTGTTCATGGTGATCGAACGTTTCAAGGACCGCGATCCGATCCCGGTCTATCGCCGCGTCCGCGATCCCGGCATCACGTTTCCCGACGGGCTGAAATATCTCGGCAGCTGGATCGAACCCAATTTCGACCGCTGCTTCCAATTGATGGAATGCGACGACGCCCGCCTGCTGCAGCAATGGATTCTCTCCAATGCTCGCGACTCCGGCATGACGTTCGAGATCGTGCCGGTGGTGACGAGCGCTGAGACGCGCGAGGTTGTGGCGCCGTTTCTGGACAAGGCGTGAACGGCGGAGAAGTCCGCGTAAGGTGGGCAAAGCAGCAGGCGGCTGCGTGCCCGCCGTCTTTCCACGAACTCATCAGCAGGATGATGGGCACGGCGCCACCACGATCTCGAACGTGGAGACAGCGCGGCTGCGCCTTTGCCCACCCTACTGAATGCCCTACCCATCGAACGAAAACAGCTCGATCGGGTCGTTGAATCCGCGCACCGGGAATTCGCCGACGCGCTCCAGCGCGAACGGGCCTTCGACGAGCTCGGCGAAATCGCGCGACAGCAGCACCGGCCGGCCCACCTGCTTGGTCAGCGCCTCCATGCGCGAGGCCATGTTGACCGCGGGGCCGATGACGGTGAAATCCAGCCGGGTGCGCGAGCCGATATTGCCGTACATGACGTCGCCGACATGGACACCGATGCCGTAGTTCAGCGGCGCGCGGCCGGTCTCGCCGTTGCGCGCGTTCAGCTCGGTCATCGCCTTACGGGCGCCGCTCACGGCGTGCAGCAGGTTGGCGCAGGCAGCGGGCTCGGTGAGCGGAAAGATCGCCAGCAGGCCGTCGCCGATGAACTTCAGGATCTCGCCGCCGTGCTGCGTGATCGGCTCCACCATGGCATCGAAATAGCTGTTGAGCAGATCGATGACGTCGTCGCGCGGCCAGTTATCGGAGATGCGGGTGAAGTCCCGGAGGTCGCAGATCATGATGGCGGCGCGCACCGTGGTGCCGCTGCCGCGCCGGGTGGCGCCGGCCAGCACCATCTCGCCGGCATGCGGCCCGACATAGGTTTCGAGCAGGGTCCGCGCCAGCCGGTTCTTGATGCGGATCTCGCTGACCAGCGCCAGCACCGGCACGAGCCTGATCAGCGCGTCGATGTGCGCCTGGTCGAAACCGCCGCGCCGGTCGGTCGCGAAGGTGACGATGTGGCGCTTGCCGAGCGTGTGATACATCGGCCATGCGACATAGTCGGTCAGGCCCTGCGCCCGCATCTCGTCATAGATCGCGTGCCGACGGCCGAGCTCGGGGTCGCGCGCGAGGTTCTCTCGGATCTCCTCGACGCCCTCATGGATTTCGCTGGCGGGACTGCCGATATATTCGGAGCGCTCCCGGACGTCGTAATCGACGCGGGCGATGTCGGCGCCCTGCATGCCGTCGCTCCACAGCATGCGCGCGCCGAGCCACTGCGGATGATTGATCTGGACGTGCAGCGAGGCCCGCTTCACCGGAATGCCGGCGCGCTGCAGCCGGTTGCACATCTGCCCGAAGATGTTGTCGATGAAGCGCTCGTCGCGGGTGCCGTTGGTGAGCCAGTCCACGACCTCGTCGCCCAGGCGTCGGCCGGCAACGGGATGGGTGTCTGTTGCGGTCATGGCGGTCTCCTGGCAGGTCGGCGGCGCGACCCAGGAGATGTCGTGCCGCAATGCGAAAGAGTCAATCGACGTCATCGCATCGCGGCCCACCCGGATGGGCAGGATGCGCCAGCTCCGCATCGGATCGGTGAGCCGGATAGCCGAGACGCCTCGCGCAGATGGGGCGGATGCTGCACACCCGCCCCGTCGGCTCACATCACAGGATCAGAAGTGGACGACCGTCCGCAGGCCGAGCACCACCGCATTGCCGGTCTTCACGCCGGCGGCGTTGAAGCCGCGTCCGCCCGGATTGATGACATACTGGGCGTCGAACTTCAGGTTCATCCAGCCGGTCGCCTGCCAGCCATACCAGGCCTCGATCGGCACCTCGTTGCCGCCGGCATTCGGCGTCAGCGCCGCCGAGTTGACATGCGTCGTGCCGACCGCGAAGCCGACCTCGTCGTCGGGACGGAACGAGAAGGTGCCGGTGTGCTTGACGCCCCAGGAGATCTGGTAGTCCTGATACGAGGTGCGGTGATCGGCGACGCTGGTGTTGAGGAAGGTGTACCAGCCCTGCGCCTTGGGACCCTCGACCGTCAGCCGCTGCAGGATCGATTCATAGAAGCCGTAGCGGCCGCGCTGGCTGCTGAGGTTCTGATCTCCCACGCCGGGACCACCGGGGACGACGGCGACGATGCCGGGCAAGCCGCCATCGATCGTCGACGCGCTGTCATACCAGCCGCCGAAGCGCCAGGTGCCGTTCAGCGGACCGCTCGGCTCCCACACCACTTCCACCGGCACCAGCACGCCCGAGGCGGGAGTGGAGCGCGGAATGCCCGGCGCGAGGTAGACGCCGGCGTCCGACGTCGTCAGATAGTTCGGATTGGCGTCGTAGACGCCGACCGACAGCTTCCATTCCTTGGTGAAGTTGTAGTGCACGACGCCGGCCCACTGGCTCACCGGCCAGTTGTAGATGTAGCCGCCCTGGATGTTGCCCGGCTGGCCGCCGCAGAAGGTCAGGTTGATGAACTCGCACTGGCCGAAGAAGAAGTCGGAGCCGACCGGCAGCCGGCCGCCCTTGAGCACGAGGCGGTCGTCGAACAGCTTCTGCTGATAGTAGAACTCGGTGAGGCGCAGGATGTTGCCGCGGCCGAACACCTCGTTGGTCAGTTGCAGCGCCGGAATGCCGGCCTCGCTGTTGAGATTCTTGCCGAAGCGATCGACCAGCGTCACGCCGATCATGCCGCCCTGGATGCCGGCGAGCTTGGCCATGTCGAACTTGGCTTCGAACCACAATTGCCCGGCATTGGCCGCGGTGTTGCGCGAGCCACCCGACAGATTGGTGACGGCTTCGTCGCCGAGCGTGAGCGCGAGCGAGATGCCCTGCTCCTTCAGCCTGGTCCGGCCGAGATCGCCGAACAGATACGGCCGCGTCCAGAAATCATCGACACCCGCATAGGGAATCGGCGGCGCCTTCATCGGCAGATCGGCCGCGACCGCACCACCGCCACCCAACAAACAAGACAAAGCAACCCCTACGCCGCACATGCGCGCGGTCGTCGCAAACCCACTCATTTTTCCTGCTCCTCGCAGCGTCCCCAGGCTCTGGATGTTGTTCTGTCGCGTCCGGCCCAGAGCCTCCGTCCCGGCACGCGCTTCCCCACGGCTCAATCCCGGCCGCCGCTCATTCGAGGAGCGATTTCGTCAACCTGAGATTGGATGGCAATCCTAGCAAGCACCAGGGCGCCCTTGAATAGTCATATTATATTTGGGAGTCGGTATAACCGTAACTGTGACATGAGTGTCACATCCCGCATTGCGGAATAAGACTTACGTCAATTCCACCCCGGCGCCCCCTGAGGAGCCAATTCCAAGAGCGATCAGATCTGCGCGCGGGCACGCGCGATCCATCCGCGAGCAGGACATCAATCCGGCCGTCGAAATAGCGTTCGGAGTTGATCTCAGCTCCAAGCTCCATCACCTGCGCCGCGGCACGCGCCGCATGCATCATGCCCGCACCGCGCTTCGGAAGGCCGTCACGAGGGCATCGAGCGCCGCGCGCGCCCGGCCATCCCTCACCCGCGTGTGCAGCACGACCGGCAGCCGGGGCAGCTCCGGCAATCCGAGCCTTGCGCCGACATCGACCGCGCCCGATGGCAGCATGCGCGGCGCGAGTGCGGCAACGCCGAGCCCGGCCGTGACGGCCGCGACGACCGCCGCAACGCCGCCGCCGACGAAGATTTCGGCCCAGGACACGCCGGCCGCATCGAGATGCTGCGCGGCCATCGCGCGCACGCCGCACGGCTCGGCCATGGTCGCGACCGGCAACGGCTCGCCCGCGCGCGGCTCCCAATCCGGGCCAGCGAACCAGCCGAACTTCTCCTCGGCCACGAGGTCGCCATCGCTGCGTCCGGCATGCAGGCGGACGATCACCGCCTCGAGCTCGCGCCGGTCGTAGCTCTGCAGCAGGTCGGCCGACGATCCGATGCGGATCTCGACCACGAGATGCGGATCATGGTCGTTCATGCGCGCGATCAGCGCCGGCAGCTCTGGCCCGGCCACATGGTCGCTGATGCCGATGATCAGACGCTGCCGCACGCCGGCGAACACCGCGAGCGCGCGGTCGTGCGCTGCCAGCAGCTGACGGGCAGGATCGAGGAAGACCCTGCCTCGCTCCGAGAGCTGCACATGACGCGGCGTGCGCTCGATCAGCCGGCACCCCAGCCGGTTCTCGAGCCGCCGCAGCTTCAGGCTGATCGCGGCCTGGGTCGTCTGCATCGCCTCGGCGGCACGGGTGAAGCTGCCGAGCTCGGCGATACGGACGAAGGCCTGGACCTCGTCCAGGTCGAGCGGGTGTTCGGTCATTTCCAGCCATTATGACTGATATCTCGATCCCCAGCATACCCGAACCGCACCGCCGCATCTAACCTCTCAGCCGACATCACGGATGAAAGGATTAGGGATGCCGCTGCTTCACATCTCGCTGCGCGCGGGCAAGCCGGAGGCCTACCGGCAGGCGATCTTCGACAGCCTCTACCGGGCGATGCGCGAGGCGCTCGACGTGCCGGAGGACGATCAGTTCATGACCATCACCGAGCACGATCCTTCCAACTTCCGCTATGGCAACGCCTTCGGCATCAACCGCAGCGACGATCTCGTCTACATCCAGATTACCGTCTTCAACACCCGCACGCGAGAGCAGAAGAAGGCGCTGTTCCGACGCATCGCCGACCTGCTCGGGGACAGCCCCGGCATCAGGCCGGAGGACCTGTTCATGACCATCCTCGACGCCGCCAAGGAGAACTGGTCGGTCGGCCACGGCCTCGCGCAATTTGCGTGAGGCGATCGGCGGCGAGCGGCTCGCCTGGAAGCACGATGTCTGCGCGCGTCATTGCGAGCGCAGCGACGCAATCCAGAATCCTTCAGAGAGACAGTCTGGATTGCTTCGCTGCGCCGCTGCGCTCGCAATGACAAGGAGAGAGCGCGTCGTACGTCCTAGCGAGGCTGCGCATCTTGGATGAAGGCATTCCACTCATCGCGAACGACGCCCCGAAGCAGACCAGGAGGGATCGTGCCCACGTTTGCTGGCCCAAGATAACTGGGCGGTGGGCCGCATGTCTCGATGAAGAAGTTGACGGCGTCGCCTGCTGTCTTAACCCCAGCGGCTTTGGCCGTTGGTGCATGCGTGCGGACGCAGGCTTTGAGGTTTGAGACCACTTGACGTAATTTGTCGTTCTCGGCCCGTGCGGACACTGACAGCGCACCTGCAACAAGCAGCAATGCAATTGCCGTTCTCAAAGCATCGATCCCATGAAATCCAACCCACCAGAATTGCATCGGCAATTGCGGTTCAAGTTTGTAAACACCAGTTACGCGCCGGCTGGCGGGTCAGCCAGCTTCGGGTCAGAAACTGCGTTGTCGTGTCACTGTCGGCTTGCTTACAGTTGAACCTCGATCGCGTAAACTTCCGCCGCGGACCGAAATGCCCGAGATGGATCAGAACCGCCCTTGGTCTCCGGGTGAAGTCGAGGCATGATCTGGCTGTGAGGAACGCGTCGGACTTGCACTTGTCCTTGTGGAAACAGGCGCTCGGCGCCGTGCCGGATCATGTCTGGGATCGGACGAATCTGCAATCGCTCGTACTGGCCGACAATCGCCTAGTGGAGATCTCGGACAGGGTCGGCGAGCTACGCGCCCTGAGAACGCTGGACCTGGGCCACAACCTGTTACGGCAGGTTCCGGCTGCGCTAGGCGAACTCGTCGGCCTGAGCGACTTCCTGTACTTGCACGACAATGCGCTGAAAGAGCTTCCGTCGTCGTTGGGGCGACTTACCCGGTTGCGCTACCTCAACATCAGCGCAAACGAATTCGAAAGACTGCCCGACGCGGTTACCGAGATGTCAGGACTTCTCGAACTTCGCGTAACCGACAATCGCCTGACGACTCTGCCGACGACCATTTCCAAGTTGACGCGGCTGCGTGAGCTGCATCTCAGAAACAATAGCTTGACCCATTTGCCGGAAGAGATCGGTTCAATGGTGGAGCTGCGGCAGATCGACTTGAGAGGGAACCCTGTCGCCGCCTTGCCGGAAGCGCTGCTCAAGCTTTCACGTCTCGAAAAGCTTGACCTGCGCTGGGTGACGACGATCTCACGCCCGAACTGGTTCGCTGAGCTCGAAGAACGAGGTTGCGCGATTTACCTGTAACGCTTGCGTTTGCAACGTGCACTCTGATCACAAGCTGCCGTCTCGAACGCCTGAGCGCCATGGCCGTTGTACCGCAGACAGCCGCCGGCTTGCTGCGCCGCGCAGGTCAGAGCGATGGGGTCGAATTCGGTCGTGACCTCCTGTTCGTTGATTTGCCCGACGAGCAGCGTCCCTGCCTTTCATGCAACGAAATCGGTCTCCGCCGACCCCCGATCGGCGCTCGCCGGAACGGCGCGTTTCGTCAGCGACTTCAATATCATCGCTCATTTCAAGAGCTTCGCGCAAAAATAAACTACTTCCGAAAATCAGCAGATCATGTCTATGCTCCCTTCGTTCCGGTCCGGATGAGGGGCGTACGCGTCGTCACGAAACGTTGGGCCGGCAATGCGGTGGACGTGAGGGCATCAGCGCGCTTCATGCGCGGACGAATGATGCGCTTGCGGACGTGAAGTCGCGTGGTCCTGACACCCCGAAGCTGGTGTCCCCGCGGCGGCGAGCGAGAAGCGCGTCGTCGCGCACGGTGGCCAACAAGCCCGGTGCACCGAGGAGATCGCGTATAAGCGTTAAAACCGCCGCGCAGGGAATGCCGGATGAACCGGCTTTGCCTGTGGTACCTGCCGCCTGCATTTTTTTCGCAGGCGGGCCATGGGTGAGGCCCTCACCCGGCATTCCCTGCGCCCTCATCACTATCGAGGGCGAATGCTTTCCGCATCCCCCGGGCGCGACCGCGCCGCGGGACCGCGTGTGCATGCCCGGCTGTTTGACTGGTTGGTAAATGAGATCAAGCTCGTAGCTGCGCCACTCCCCGCTCGCCGCAGCGAGGACGTTGATGGGCAATCTGTCTTGGGCGGCGATCTCGGTCTCACCCTCCCCTGGAGGGAGAGGGTGACAGCAGGACTCGTTGTTCGGACCTACCCGTCCGTCTGGTCGTCGTGCTCGGCCTGCGACAGCTCGGCGAGGGCGAGGTCGCCGGAATCGGCCATGCGCGCCTTGGCGATGGTCCGGACATGCGCGGCCAGCGCCGGCATCCGCGCGATCAAGGCGTGGAAATCCTGCGCGTCGAGCACCAGCAGCCGGGTCTTGCGTGTCGCCGTCACAGTGCCCGAGCGCTTGGTCCGATGCAGCAGCGCGATCTCGCCGAAGAACGTGCCGTCGGCGAGCTTGACGCATTGCGTCGGCAGCTCGATCTCGACCTCGCCGGCAGTGATGAAATACATCGAGGAGGCGGCATCGCCGCGCCGCACCAGCACCTCGCCGGACTCGATCGTGCGCGCGCGCAGCAGCCGCATGATGTCGGCGATTTCGGACGCCGAAAGATGCGAGAACAGCGGCACCCGCGCCAGCATGCCCCAGGTGACGACGAAGTCGCGCCGCTTGATCTCCTCGGCGAACGCGGTCGAGATGATCGCGACCGGCAGCGCGATCATGGCAAAGCCCCAGATGATCGCGAACACCGTGATGATGCGGCCGAGCGGCGTCACAGGCACGACGTCGCCATAGCCGACGGTGCCGAGCGTCACGATCGCCCACCACATCGCATGCGGGATGGTGCCGAACTTGTCCGGCTGGACGTCGCGCTCGACCGCATAGAGCAGCGAGGCGAACAGCAGCACCGCGCCGGCCAGGATGACGAGGCAGCCGATCAAGATGCGCCGCTCGGCCTGCACCGCCGACAGCAGCGAGCGCAGCGCCGGCGAATAGCGCACCAGCTTGAGGAACGGCAGCACGATACACACCGCTTCCAGGCTGCGGTCGCCAAGCACGAGCGCAATCGCGGCCGGCACGAAGGACAGGAGGTCGACGACACCGAGCGCGGAGAAGGCGTAAGCGAAGCGATCCTGGCGCGGCGACTGCCGCCGCGGCATGTGGCCGGCGACGCTCCAGAGACGGGCGACATACTCCGCGGCGAAGACGATCAGCGCGCCGATCTTGATCGCGCGCAGCAGTCCGCCAATGGCGGCCGCGATGTCCGGGTCCGATGCCAGCACCACCGCCAGCACGTCGAGCGTGATGACGAGCACGATGAACTGGACGACGCGCGAGCCGTGCGTGCTCGGCAGATGGTCGTGCTCGAGCAGCTCGTACAGCCGGTCGCGCAGATCGGGATCGCGAACGCTCTCGCCCGGCCCGAGCGGCGGCACGATCAGCCGGCCTTGCCGATCGCGCTCTCGATCGCGGCCAGCGCGGCCTCCGCCTTGCCGCCGTCGGGGCCGCCGGCCTGGGCCATGTCGGGACGGCCGCCGCCGCCCTTGCCGCCCAACGCCTCGGACGCGGCGCGCACGAGGTCGACCGCATTGAAACGCGCGGTGAGATCGGCGGTGACGCCGACCACGACGCCGGCCTTGCCGTCCTCGGTGACGCCGACGATCGCGGCGACGCCCGAGCCGAGCTGCTTCTTGGCCTCGTCGGCCAGCGACTTGAGATCCTTCATCTCGATGCCCGAGACGGCGCGGGCCATCAGCTTGATGCCGCCGACGTCGCGGATCCCGGCGGGAGCGCCGTTGCCGGTCTCCCGGCCGCCACCCATGGCGAGCTTCCTGCGCGCGTCCGACAGCTCACGCTCGAGCTTCTTGCGTTCCTCCATCAGCGCGGTGATGCGCGCCGGTACGTCCTCGACCGTGGTGCGCAGCTCGGCCGCGGCGGCCTTGGCGAGCGACAGATTGTGGTTGGCATGCGCGCGGGCGCCGCGAGCGGTCAGCGCCTCGATGCGGCGGACGCCGGACGCCACCGCGCTCTCGGAGGTCACCGCGATCAGGCCGATGTCGCCGGTGCGCCTGACATGGGTGCCGCCGCACAGCTCGACCGACCAGCCCATCGCGTTCGAGCCCTGCTCGCGCGCGACGTTGCCCATCGAGACGACGCGGACCTCGTCGCCATATTTCTCGCCGAACAGCGCGCGGGCACCGGCCTCGCGGGCATCGTCCAGCCCCATCAGGCGGGTCGTGACCTCGGCATTCTCCAGCACGACGTCGTTGGCGATGTCCTCGACGCGGGCGAGCTCCTCCGGGGTGATCGGCTTCGGATGGACGAAGTCGAAGCGCAGGCGGTCGGGCGAGACCAGCGAGCCGCGCTGGGCGATGTGGTCGCCGAGCACCTGGCGCAGCGCCTCGTGCAGGATATGGGTCGCCGAATGGTTGGCGCGGATCGCCGAGCGCCTGCTGTGATCGACGTCGAGTTGCAGCGCGGAGCCGAGCTTGAGCGTACCCTGCTCTACCGTGCCGATATGCGCGAACAGGTCGCCGGCCTTCTTCTGGGTGTCGGTGATGCGGACGCGGACGCCGTCGCCGGTCATGAGGCCGGTGTCGCCGACCTGGCCGCCGGATTCGCCGTAGAACGGGGTCTGGTTGAGCACGATGACGCCGCTCTCGCCGGACTTGAGGCTCTCGACCTCGGCGCCGTCCTTGACCAGCGCGGTCACTGCGCCTTCGGCGGTCTCGGTCTCATAGCCGAGGAACTCGGTGGCGCCGAGCTTCTCGCGCAGCGGGAACCAGACGGTCTCGGTCGCAGCCTCGCCGGAGCCGGCCCAGGCCGCGCGCGCCTTGGCGCGCTGGCGGTCCATGGCGTCGGTGAAGGAAGCCTGGTCGACGCTGATGCCGCGCGACTTCAGCGCGTCCTGGGTGAGATCGAGCGGGAAGCCGTAGGTGTCGTACAGCGTGAAGGCGACGTCGCCGTCGAACATGTCGCCCTTCTTCAGAGTGGCAGACTTCTCGTCGAGGATGGCCAGCCCGCGCTCCAGGGTCTTGCGGAAGCGGGTCTCTTCGAGTCGCAGCGTCTCCTTGATGAGCGCCTCGGCGCGGATCAGCTCCGGATAGGCCTGGCCCATCTCGCGGGAGAGCGTACCGACCAGCTTGTGCATCAGGGGCTCGCGGGCGCCGAGCAACTGGGCGTGGCGCATCGCGCGGCGCATGATCCGGCGCAGCACATAGCCGCGGCCTTCGTTCGACGGCAGCACGCCGTCGGAGATCAGGAACGACGAGGCGCGGAGATGATCGGCGATGACGCGGAGCGACGCCTTCTGCGGGCCCTGCGGGTCGGCATTGGTGAGGTCGGCGATGGCGCGGATCAGGGCGACGAACAGGTCGATGTCGTAATTGTCGTGCTTGCCCTGCAGCACCGCGGCGACGCGCTCCAGGCCCGCGCCGGTGTCGATCGACGGCTTCGGCAGCGGATTGCGGACCCCGCCCTCGAGCTGCTCATATTGCATGAACACGAGGTTCCAGATCTCGATGAAGCGGTCGCCATCGGCCTCCGGCGAGCCGGGCGGGCCGCCCCAGATCTTGTCGCCGTGGTCGTAGAAGATTTCCGAGCACGGGCCGCACGGGCCGGTGTCGCCCATCTGCCAGAAATTGTCCGAGCCGGCGATCCGGATGATGCGGGATTCCGGCAGGCCGGCGATCTTCTTCCAGAGCCCGAACGCCTCGTCGTCGTCGATGTAGACGGTCGCGGTCAGCTTGTCCGTCGGCAGGCCGAACTCCTTGGTGACGAGCTTCCAGGCGAGCTCGATGGCGTTCTCCTTGAAATAGTCGCCGAACGAGAAGTTGCCGAGCATCTCGAAGAAGGTGTGGTGGCGGGCGGTGTAGCCGACATTGTCGAGGTCGTTGTGCTTGCCGCCGGCGCGCACGCATTTCTGCGACGTGGTGGCGCGGTTGTAAGCGCGCTTCTCGACGCCGGTGAAGACGTTCTTGAACTGCACCATGCCGGCGTTCGTGAACATCAGGGTCGGGTCGTTGCGCGGCACGAGCGGCGAGGACGGCACGATCTCGTGGCCGTTCGCGGCGAAGAAGTTGAGGAAGGTCGACCTGATCTCGTTGACGCCGCTCATAGCAATCCAATCGAAGAAGTCCGGGAATTCGGCGGTGATGCTTTTAGACAAGGGGACTTCGCGTGTCCAGAAACTGTGCAGAAACATCATGGGCTTGCTGCACGGCTCCTAAAGCTGGTTGAAAGCCCGAGTGACGCGTTGACAGCCTGCGCGGGCTGGTGTTTGGTCCGGGACATAGACGACAGTCGCGTCGGGAGAGACCGGTCTTCTGAGGTTCTGGTTGAACTTCAAGGGTCGGCGCCGAAGGAGCAACCGCCCCGGAAACTCTCAGGCAAAAGGACCCTCGCGACTGCAACTGCATCTGGAAAGAGACGCTGGCCGGGCTTTGACCGGACCGCGTCCGCCGACGGGATAATACTCTCAGGCACAGCGACAGATGGGGCTTCGGTGGCGTTTTTCGGGACTGGTCCCGAGGAACCGCGCGAGGACCCCTGATCGATGGCTGAACCGGCTGCCCCCCTTTCTTTGAAGCGAACGCCGCTCCATGCGCTGCATGTCAGCCTTGGCGGCAAGATGGTGCCCTTCGCAGGCTATGAGATGCCGGTGCAGTACGCCCCCGGCGTGCTCAAGGAACACCTCCATACCCGCAGCGCGGCCGGACTGTTCGACGTCTCCCACATGGGCCAAGTCGCGCTGGTGCCGAGATCCGGCAAGGTGGCGGATGCCGCAGCGGCGCTGGAGCGGCTGGTGCCGCAGGACATCATCGGCATCCCGGCAGGCCGGCAGCGCTATGCCCAGTTCACCAACGCCGACGGCGGCATTCTCGACGACCTGATGGTCGCAAATTTCGGCGAGCACCTGCTGCTGGTGGTCAACGCCGCCTGCAAGGACGCCGACATCAAGCTGCTGCGCGACGGGCTGTCCGACGTTTGTGACGTGCAGCCGCTGACCGACCGCGCGCTGCTGGCGTTGCAGGGGCCGAAGGCTGCGAGCGTGCTGGCGAAATTCTGTGCAGAGGCCGAGGGCATGCGGTTCATGGATGCGGGACCGCGCATGGTCGACGGGCTCCCCTGCTACGTCTCCCGCTCCGGCTATACCGGCGAGGACGGCTACGAGATCTCCGTTCCCGCCGACAAGGCCGAGCAACTCGCCGAAGCGCTGCTGTCGGACAAGGACGTGCTGCCGATCGGGCTGGGCGCCCGCGACAGCCTGCGGCTCGAGGCTGGGCTCTGTCTCTATGGCCACGACATCGACACGGCGACGACCCCGGTCGAGGCCGCGCTGGAGTGGTCGGTGCAGAAGGTCCGCCGCAGCGGCGGCGCCCGCGCTGGCGGCTTCCCGGGCGCTGACAAGATCCTTGCCCAGTTCGATGGCGGTGCGACACGCCGCCGCGTCGGCTTGAGGCCCGAGGGACGCGCGCCGGTGCGCGAGGGAGCTGCGCTGTTCGCGTCGGCCGATTCAGCCGAGCCGGTCGGCCGGGTCACCTCTGGTGGCTTTGGCCCGACGCTGAATGCTCCGGTCGCGATGGGTTACGTGCCGACCTCTCTCTCTGCGCTCGACACCCCGTTGTTCGCCGACGTGCGCGGCCAGCGCCTGCCGCTGCGCGTCGCCGCCATGCCCTTCGTTCCCAACACCTACAAGCGCTGAAGGACGTCCATGACCACGCTCTACACCTCCGACCATGAATGGCTCAGCATCGATGGCGACACAGCCACCATCGGCATCACCGACTATGCGCAGGCCCAGCTCGGCGACGTCGTGTTCGTGGAGCTGCCGCAGGTCGGCCGCGCGCTGAAGAAGTCGGAAGCTGCCGCCGTGGTCGAGTCGGTCAAGGCCGCCTCCGACGTCTACGCGCCGATCAGCGGCGAGGTGGTCGAGGTCAACCAGGCGATCGCCGACGAGCCTGCGCTCGTCAACACCGACGCCGGCGGCAAGGCCTGGTTCTTCAAGCTCAAGATCGCCGACCGGGGCGAGCTCGGCGGCCTGATGGATGAGGCCGCCTACAAGGCGCATACGGCGTGAGACGTGCGGTGCGGCGATACTCACCACTGCCATCGCCCGGCTCGACCGGGCGATCCACTACGCCGCGCTCTCTCCGCCTGATCTCACCATCGATGTTTACTGGATGCCCCGCCTTCGCGGGGCATGACGAGGCATAGAGGATTTGCTCATGACCACGCCGCTCAAGCCGCTCGATGATGCCGCCACCAGCTTCGCCCGCCGCCATATCGGTCCTTCTCCCCGCGACGTCGCGGCGATGCTGGAGACCGTCGGCGCCAAGAGCGTGGCGGAGCTGATGGCGCAGACGCTGCCCGGCACGATCCGGCAGACGGCGCCGCTCACCCTCGAGCCGGCGCTGAGCGAGCCCGAAGCGTTGTCGCATATGCGCGCACTGGCGGCGCGGAATCAGGTCTTCACCTCGCTGATCGGCCAAGGCTATTCCGGCACGCTGATGCCGGCGGTGATCCAGCGCAACATCCTGGAGAACCCGGCCTGGTACACGGCCTATACGCCCTATCAGCCGGAGATCAGCCAGGGCCGGCTGGAGGCGCTGTTCAACTTCCAGACCATGATCTGCGATCTCACCGGGCTCGACGTCGCCAATGCCTCGCTGCTGGACGAAGCCACGGCGGCGGCGGAGGCCATGGCGCTGGCCGAGCGGTCGGCACGGACCAAGACCAAGGCGTTCTTCGTCGATCAGGATGTCCACCCGCAGACGCTGGCGGTGCTGCGCACCCGCGCCGAGCCGCTCGGCTGGCAGCTGATCGTCGGCGACCCGGCCAAGGATCTGGACAGCGCCGAGGTGTTCGGCGGCCTGCTGCAATATCCGGATACGACGGGCGCGCTGCGCGATCCGCGCCCCGCGATCGCCCGGCTGCACGACAAGGGCGCGCTCGCGATCCTCGCTGCCGACCTGCTGGCGCTGACATTGATCGCCTCGCCGGGCGAGCTCGGTGCCGACATCGCGATCGGCTCAGCGCAGCGCTTCGGCGTGCCGATGGGCTATGGCGGACCGCATGCCGCCTACATGGCGGTACGCGATGCGCTGAAGCGCTCGCTGCCCGGCCGCATCGTCGGCCTGTCGGTCGATTCGCGCGGTGCCCCCGCCTATCGGCTGGCGCTGCAGACCCGCGAGCAGCACATCCGCCGCGAGAAGGCGACCTCGAACATCTGCACGGCGCAGGTGCTGCTGGCGGTGATTGCTGCGATGTACGCGGTCTATCATGGCCCCGACGGGCTGAAGGCGATCGCCCGCACCGCGCATCGACGGACCGCGGTGCTGGCTGCAGGGCTGCGCAAGCTCGGCTTTGCGCCGGAAAGCGAGACCTTCTTCGACACCATCACCGTCGAGGCCGGCGCCAAGTCCGATTCGATCATCGCCCGCGCGGAAGGCGAGCGGATCAATCTCGGCCGCGACGGCAGCAGGCTGCGGATCGCGCTAGACGAGACCACGACGGCCGATGTCGTCGAAGCCGTCTGGCGCGCATTCGGCGGCGACCTCTCCTACACGGCGATCGAGGCGGAAGCGCGCGAGGCGCTGCCGGCCGAGCTCAAGCGGCAGCGGCCGTACCTGACCCATCCGGTGTTCCACGCGCATCGCTCCGAGACCGAGATGCTGCGCTACCTGCGCAAGCTCGCGGACCGCGACCTCGCGCTCGATCGTGCGATGATCCCGCTCGGCTCCTGCACGATGAAGCTGAACGCGACCACCGAGATGATCCCGCTGACGTGGCCGGAATTTTCCAGCCTGCACCCGTTCGTGCCGCGCGCGCAGGCGGCCGGCTATCACACGATGTTCGCCGATCTGACCGACTGGCTGTGCCGGATCTCCGGCTATGATGCCGTGTCGCTGCAGCCGAACTCGGGCGCGCAGGGCGAATATGCCGGCCTCCTGGCGATCCGCGGCTACTACGCCGCCCGCGGCGAGGGCCACCGCACCATCTGCCTGATTCCTTCCTCCGCCCACGGCACCAACCCGGCCTCGGCGCACATGGCCGGCATGGAGGTGGTCGTGGTCGGCTGCGATGCAGGCGGCAATGTCGATCTGGCCGATCTCAAGGCCAAGGCGGAAGCGCATAGCGCCAAGCTCGCCGCCATCATGATCACCTATCCCTCGACGCATGGCGTGTTCGAGGAGCACATCCGCGACATCTGCGACATCGTCCATGCCCACGGCGGACAGGTCTATCTCGACGGCGCCAACCTCAATGCGCAGGTCGGCCTCTCCAGACCCGGCGATTACGGCGCCGATGTCAGCCATTTCAACCTGCACAAGACGTTCTGCATTCCGCATGGTGGCGGCGGCCCGGGCATGGGGCCGATCGGCGTGAAGGCGCATCTGGCGCCCTTTCTGCCCGGTCACCTTGCGACCGATGGCGCGAGCGCGCATCCGATCGGGCCGGTCTCGGCGGCGCCGTATGGCTCCGCCTCGATCCTGACCATCTCCTACATCTACATGCTGCTGATGGGCGGCGACGGCCTGACCCGCGCCACCGAGATCGCGATCCTCAATGCCAACTACGTCGCGGCGCGGCTCGATGCGCATTTTCCGGTGCTCTACCGCAACGAGCGCGGCCGCGTCGCGCATGAATGCATCATTGATCCGCGGCCGCTCAAGCAGAGCAGCGGCGTCACCGTCGACGACATCGCCAAGCGGCTGATCGACTACGGCTTCCATGCGCCGACCATGAGCTTCCCGGTGGCGGGCACCTTGATGATCGAGCCGACGGAATCGGAGTCCAAGGCGGAGCTCGACCGCTTCTGCGACGCTATGATCGCGATCCGCCAGGAGATCGCCGAGGTCGAACAGGGCCGCTTCGGAATCGAGGCCTCGCCGCTCCGCCACGCGCCGCACACGGTGCATGACATCGCCGACGACGATTGGAACAGGGCCTACCGGCGCAGCGAGGGCTGCTTCCCCGCGGGCACCTCGCGCACCGACAAGTACTGGTGCCCGGTCGGCCGCGTCGACAACGTCTACGGCGACCGCAATTTGGTGTGCTCATGCCCGCCGGTGGCGGACTACGCCCAGGCGGCGGAATAAGCCTCCTCACGCATGCTCCAAGGGATCGGGCGCCACGGCTCGCGACAATCAATGACGTGAGGCGTGCCAGGGTCCGGAGCGATGAGCACCGCATGCCAACGCCAGAGATTGGCGTTGACCAATTCGGTGCCGCCCCACCAGCGCCAGATCGGATTATGGCTGCTGAAATCCTCCTCGCCGGCGAGGATTGCCTTGCCGAGCGGTGTCAGCGACAGCGTGCTGGCCCTGTAGCGCTCGAGGCGTTCACGGCTGTCGTGCATCTCGACCGAGAATGGCGATTCGGCGAGGCCCGAAATTGCAGGCACCGGCGCGAGCGCCAGACCGTCGAGCAACGTGCCTCCTTCCCAATAGTCATAGACGCGCCGTTGAAAGCGATCCCGATGATGCGGCAACAGGTCGAACGGGTGCTGATAGCCGGCTGACAGCAATTCGAGGATTCTCAGCTCCGACGCTCCGAGGCCCGTCGCAACACCGGGAAGCTCATCGAGCATCTCCTGCACGCAGCGGCGAAGCTGCGGCAGTGCACTGAGATCCTGCTTCAACAGATCGAACCAGGCTTGCGGCGTCGGCGCCCGAAACGCCCGCCATGCCAGATGACCCAGGTCGAGATGCTCACGTGCGAGCTCTACGCCGGCAATGGTCCGACCGGCGAGTCGCCCGGCCGGGGCATCGAATAGCGGTACATCGACATGCCGCAATACGATCTTCGTCGCGATCTCCGCGTGATGGCGCAGATAATCCAAGAGCCAGATCAGCACCAACTGGTCATTCGGACGGGTCCCCATCCACAGCTCGACGCTATCGCAGCGGTCAACAAGTTCGAGAAAACTGTGATTCCGCCCGCCGGCCGCCATGACGTCGCTACGCGAGGCGAAATCCAACCAATGCCCCCGCTTCCGTCGCGTGGTGCGCTGGACGAGATACGCCGATAATTCGGCATCGGATGGCAGCGGTCCCCACACGAAACGATGGAGAATTGGCACCACCAGGTCGGCAAAGCCGCCCCTCCGAAGCGCTCCGGCGCTCGGATCATCGGCCGCTAGAATCAAACGCGTCATGCTGTTGGCTCCGGCACGGCCCGATTGCCTCAAGGCGCTATCAACATATTCGCGATCGGCTCCCGGCGCCCAGGATCGGCGTCGGAAATCCCGGTGCCGCCGCGCGGATCCGGTCCGCTCGTCCGCGCACGCGCTTTCAGTTATTCGCGTTGAAGATCGTATCCGGCGCTCAGAAACGCCCACTCGCTGCATTCGGGAATGCAGCAGCCGCAGATTTCGGCAGAGCACCACACATCTGCAAACGGGCGCTGGAACGTCGGCAACTCAACGTCCACGGCGCCCGCCGCCGCCGTACCCCTACTCTTCCGCCGGCTCCTCACCGTCGGCGTCGCGCTCGGCATTGCCGGCCAGGATCTGCTCGGCGATCAGGCCGGAGTTCTGGCGGATCGCGGCTTCGATCTTGGCAGTCATGTCCGGATTGGCCTTGAGGAACGATTTCGAATTCTCGCGTCCCTGCCCGAGACGCTGGCTATCGTAGGAGAACCAGGCGCCGGACTTCTCGACGATGCCGGCCTTGACGCCGAGATCGAGGATCTCGCCCATCTTGGACACGCCCTCGCCATACATGATGTCGAACTCGACCTGCTTGAACGGCGGCGCCAGCTTGTTCTTCACCACCTTGACGCGGGTGGTGTTGCCGATCACCTCATCGCGCTCCTTGATCGCGCCGATGCGACGGATGTCGAGGCGCACCGAGGCATAGAACTTCAGCGCGTTGCCGCCCGTGGTGGTTTCCGGCGAGCCATACATCACACCGATCTTCATGCGGATCTGGTTGATGAAGATCACCATGGTGTGGGATTTGTTGATGGAAGCGGTCAGCTTGCGCAGCGCCTGGCTCATCAGGCGGGCCTGCAGGCCGGGCAGCGACTCGCCCATCTCACCCTCGAGCTCGGCCTTGGGCACCAGCGCCGCGACGGAGTCGACGACCAGCACGTCGACCGCCCCCGAACGCACCAGCGTGTCGCAGATTTCCAGCGCCTGCTCACCCGTATCCGGCTGCGAGATCAGGAGCTCGTCGATGTTGACGCCCAGCTTGCGCGCATAGACCGGATCGAGCGCGTGCTCGGCATCGATGAAGGCGCAGATGCCGCCCTTCTTCTGCGCCTCGGCCACCGTGTGCAACGCCAGGGTGGTCTTGCCCGACGATTCCGGCCCGTAGATCTCGACCACCCGCCCTTTTGGCAGCCCGCCGATCCCCAACGCGATGTCGAGCCCGAGCGAGCCGGTCGACACCGTCTCGACATCCATCGAGCGGTCGTTCTTGCCCAGCTTCATCACCGAACCCTTGCCGAACTGACGTTCGATCTGGGACAGCGCAGCAGAGAGCGCCTTACTCTTATCCATTGAGGAACCTTCGACGATACGCAGGGCGGTGGCGGACATTGGCGCTCCTTATGGCGGGGATTCGCGAGATGGACAAACGGTTAACGAGGTCGGCCAGCAATCTTGAGGTGAATGTACTCCATCCGTTCTTTGTTCGCAATATGTTCTTCTCAACAATCATCGCTCTCAGCCCCCCTGACAACCGCGGGGACACGCCTGCCACTCGAGGGCCGGCGCGCAGTCCACCGAGCAGCAGCGAGGGAGCGCTGCCCGATCAGCGCGCCCAGAAGCGAAGTACGGGGTGCTGGATGACGGCGACCGCGAAAGGATCCTGATCCGGCTGGAGGCGGAAGCCATGTGCGCGAGCGGCGCAGCCGCCGACCGGCGATCGCGCGGATGATGACCAGCCTGTCCGAGCGCTCCAACCTCGCCCACCGCGCCTGCGGCAGACATCAACTCAATTATAAGTTGTTAGTGTCGTCCCGGCCGTGCCCCATCATCCTGCTGGTCCTTCTCTATGAGCCTCGCACACCGCTTCCAATTTTCGGGACCAGCATGACCGGATCCAACAAGGAACAGACCCTCACGTTGTGGCGCCCCGTTGGCCCAAAGGAGCTTGCCTTGATCGAGGCGTTGGGCATGCGTGCGTTTCCGCCGCGCCTTCCTGAGCAGCCGATCTTCTACCCGGTGCTGACCGAGGACTATGCCGTGAAGATCGCACGTGACTGGAACGTGCCGGCGAGCGGCCGCGGCCATGTGCTACGCTTCGCGATCCTGCGAGGCTTCATCGACAACTACGAGGTGCGCGAGGCCGGCGGCCGCGAGCATCTCGAGTACTGGATTCCCAGCGAAGACCTCGCCGACTTCAACGCCGCGATCGTTGGACCGATCGTGCTCGTCAGGTCTTTCCCTTGAAACTACCAAACTCCTACACGCGTGCGTAGATCGCACATTCCGGGGTTCTCCTGACAGGAACGAAGTTCCCTCGCCTCTTCTGCTTTTGTTCGGCTCATCGTGCGTGCAGGCGCACGGTTTCGATGCAGATGCGCATGCAATGCTCGGCCGCGCGCAAGCTGTATCCAGCCAGAAGTTCCGCAACAGAAGCGTCCGCGGATCTGCCGCGGCTTTCTGAGGCGGAATGGCACCCTGCGTTCCGACCGGAGCAATGGCCGGCGCGCGAACAGCTCGACGGCCGCCATATGACGAGCGACAGATGAAACGGCGCCCGCCAGGACGCTGTCTCGTGCCATGCCAGACGGAGCCACGAGAGCCGTTCGCGCAGCCCCCTATGACCGGGCGAATGAGTGGGCCGAATGGAAGCCGGCGTGATCCGCATCACGCAGCACGCGGCGCTCACGACATCTTCAAGCCACAAACCATTGTCATAAACTTTGGGTTGCGTTATAGAATCATGGTTGTCGTACGTCTGAGCAAATTTTTGATCAGCCCCGGATTTGTTTGTTCGTTGCGATGATGGTCGCCGCACATTGTCAGTGGTGTATCGCCTTTGGTGTATCGCCCGTGGTGTGCCGTCGACCGATCCCTTGCAGCCTGCCAGCTACAACATTTGCAGGCTCCGTCACCCGTAGGCGCCCGGCCCTGAAACCATCCGCGCCGAAAGAAAGCCCCGGACGACGTCCGGGGCTTTCGACGTTGATAGCTCCGCTCGGGATGCATCCCCCCCGTCATTGTCGTGATGTCGAGGAACGGATCGCTTGCGTTGCGCTTCATATTGGCGATGACAAGAGATGACGTGACGTGCCCGTCCTGCAGGGCCGGCCTTCAAAGGATCGAGCTTCACTCGCAGCAAGGCGCCGCGGGAGAGAGGCGTTGTCCGGCTTGCGATGAACTCTTGGAAATGGTCGACGGCGCGACGCAGATCGCCTACCGACTGACAGTCGTGCCGGAACGGATCTTCGATCACAGCTAGGCGCGCGTCCCACGGCGATTGATCGAGATGGCAACCTTGATCTGACGCAAGGCACGCCTACAAGTTTCGCACTAATCTAACTACGTCATTGCCGAACTGCCCTCGCTGGGAAGCTACGACGTTGACGCCGAGCCTCGGACCGCGGCGGTCCGAGGCTCATTCGTTGGCCCGCAATCCGCCCGATTGCGCCGCACATCCCCAACGGCAATCAGCTCAACCGAGCGGACAGCGCGACCGACCGTATTTTACCGGAATTGATCCGAGGGGGTTTTGCGCTTCCATTTGCGATGCGTACATCAAACCCAGCGGCCTGGGGCGGTCAGGGCTCACCGGTTTTGCAATGCCGCTCTATTTCTTTCGTATCCGTAACGGCCACTTCTCAGGCGCGTCCGAGTATGGGACCGAGTGCGCCGACCGCAACGCAGCCTGGAAAGAGATGACCACCGTCTGTGCCGACATGGCCAGCAGCATCTCGCGCAAGCTCGCCGAAAACTCCGAATGGCAGATGGAGCTGCTCGACGAGGCACGGCAGCCGGTCTTCCGCATCCGGATCGTCGCCGAGTCGCTGGATCAGGCCTGACGGCTCGCCACACCTCTTGTAGATCGTCACAGACGAGAACCACAACCGAAGCCTGTGGCCGGCGAGGTGACTGCGCGTCATTTCGCCAGCCGAGCTTGATCCAGATCAAAATGCCTGTCTGCATCCTGGCAGACATTTAAATTTGTATGGGTAATCTGATCTTCAAATGTCCGCGAACGGGGATGAACGTGCAGCATTGGCTGGAAGAGCCGAAGCCCGGCGATCCCGCGTACGCCTATGAAACCGTGGTCTGCAAGGCCTGCACGCGGCTTCATTTCATCAATCGCGACACGCGCAAGCTTCTCGGCGAGAAGGAATGAGGCGCTAGCCGGAATGATTCAATCGGCGCTGGGAAGCCGCCGCATCGTGAACTCGATGGCCCCATCGGGAAGCTCGCGCCAACTTTCGACGGCGCTCATGTAGCCGGCCTTGGGATAGCGGGTCAGATAATCGCGGGCCTTGGCGCGCGCTTGCTCGCGCGGCAGCGTGAACGTGTCACGAACGTAGCCGTCGCGAACCGGGCCCGCGCTCTTCTTCTGGCGCCGGGCCGCCATCCGGCTGGCAATGTCTCGAGGACGCATCCCCATCGACGAACTCCAACGCGCTGCCACACCGTCAATATAGACGGGGCCGCGAGGAATCCGAGTCCGCAATCGGGCAAGCGGGCCCGGGAGGGTCAGAGCCCGCCCGACCCGAACGCGATAAATCTCAGTTGGTGCTGCCGACAGCCTTCGGCTTCTTGGCCGCGGTGGTCTTCATGGCAGGCGCCGCCTTGGGCTGCTCCGCCGCCCGGACGTTGCCCCAGGGATCGGCGCTCGTCTTGGCGTCCGGAATCTTGCGCATGGTGTCCTTGTAGGCCTGCTCCCGCGCCGCTTCGGCCTCTTTCTCCTCGGGCGACTTGGAGGGACCGTCGGCGAGAAGGTTGATGTTGGGCATCTGCGCCATTGCGGGAACCGCCCAGCCGGCCAGCACGGCGACCGCCATCGTCACGATCAGCTTCTTCATTGGTTACTCCCCGGTATAGGCGCCTTATACCATCGCTTCGCCATGCGCCAAGCCCGCGGCACTGTGCCGGAACGGTGGCCCGCAGGTCGAGATGTTCACGGCCGCATCGTCTGCGCGCACCTGCCGTCTGTTCCACGGTGTGCCCTCATCATAGTTTTCCAACTCCGGCCTTTTCAAGCCGCCGCTCTGCGGCAACATTCCGGCGGCTCCGCCGATCGCGGCGAGGCAAGTCGATGCCAAGACAAATCGATGACACGATCATGGAAGGACCCCCGCGCGTGCCGAACGAGACCCTGAACTTCACCACCGACGACGCGAGGCGCATCCTCGATGACGTGTTCGCGCCCTGGATCAAGGATCTTGGCTTGATCGTCGAGGACATCGCGCCGTCTCCGCAGGGCGAAGCCGGCGCCATCCTGCGCATGCCGTTCTCGCCGCGGCTCTGCCGCGACAATGGCGTCGTCTGCGGCCAGGCGCTGATGGCTTTTGCCGATACCGCGATGGTGATCGGGATGGTCACCGCGAGCGGCGGCTACCGGCCGATGACCACTGTCGACCAGACCACGCATTTCATGCGCGCCGTTGCCTCCGCTGACGTGCTGGCGGATGCGCGCGTGGTGCGGATGGGCCGCACCATGAGCTTCGGGCGGGTCACACTGACCAGCGCCAGCGATGGCAAGCCGGTGGCCATGGTGTCGAGCGCCTTCGCGATGCTCTGATCTGCGGCCTCTCTGATCCGCGGCCCGGCGGGGGGGTTAACGAAACATGAAGGCGACGGCCCGGGCTTCGCAGGCCGGATTCATCTGATCGAAACGCGAGACTGATTTATTTTAGGTGCTTTTGACGCGAAAGGTGACGCCATTCGGCACCGGGTTACAGGCCATGAGCGAGACGAGTGACAAGCGCATTGCACCGAGGCATCGGGTGCTGAAGCAGGGCAGGCTGGCATTCGACGGCGGCGGCGCGGTCGATTGCATGGTCCGCAACATGTCCGACACCGGCGCCAGGGTCGAGGTGGTCAGCCCGGTCGGTCTGCCCGAAGCCTTCACGCTGGTGATCCCGGCCGACAAGTTCACGCGGCGCTGCCACGCAGTCTGGAGCCACGACAAGCGGATCGGCGTGGCATTCGACTGATAGCGGCGCGGCGGGCTAGACCCGCCGCAGGCGCCATCGCCACAACGTCACCAACAGACCGACCAGCACCCCGACCGCGAGCAGGGCGCCGGCGGCGAACCGTCCGCCCGGACGATCAATCGTCCGTGACCACAGCGAGGGCCTTTCGCCATCGCGCGCCAGCCGAAACGCCACGACGCTGTCGCCGAGCGATGTGCCCGCCTCCGAATGGCCGCCCGATGCGATCACCACGAATTGCTCGCCCTTCCATTCATAGGTCATCGGATTGGCGATGCCCGGCGCCGGCAACCGGCCCTGCCAGAGCTCCTGACCTGAGACAGCGTCGAAGGCGCGCAGATAGGCGTCCATCGCGCCGGTGAAGACGAGGCCGCCGGCTATGACCACGACGCCGTTGACGAGCGGCGTGCCCCACTTGAACGCCAGCCCGAGCGGCGCGCGATCCTCGGTGGTGCCGACCGTCGAGCGCCACAGGATCCTGCCGGCCTTGAGATCGACCGCGACCATTTCGCCCCATGGCGGCCGGTTGCACAACAGGCCGAGCCTGGACATGGCGACCACCCGCGTCACCGCGAACGGTGACCCGCGCTGCAATCCGAAATCGACACCGCGCGGCGGCGTCATCCGGTCAGCTTCGGCGCGCGGGATCAGCCTGACGATGTGGATGGCGCGGCTGATATTGGCGTAGAGGATCTGGTGCACGGGATCGAACGCCACGCCGCCCCAGTTCACGCCGCCTCCGGTCATTGGAAACAGCAACGCGCCCCGGGTCGTCGGTGGCGTGTAGAGACCATCATTGCGCAACGCCGCGAGCTGATCGTCACAGGAGGAATCGACGACGCGCGGCACGGCCCTGAAGACCTCTGCCACTTCGAAGTGCTGATTCAGCAGCGGCGGCACATGGGTCGGGAACGGCTGCGTCGGCGACAGAACCTCACCTTCGACGGCGCCCTGCGGCACCGCGCGCTCCTCCACCGGCCAGATCGGCGCGCCGGTGTCGCGGTCGAGCACGAACACGAAACCCTGCTTGGTCGGCTGCATCACGACGTCACGTGCACCCTGCCCGGTCTCAATCCGCGCCAGGGTCGGCTGCGCCGGCAGATCGTAGTCCCAGACGTCGTGATGCGTGGTCTGAAACGACCAGGCCAGTGCGCCGCTCTCGATCCGCAGAGCGACCACGGAATCGGCGTGCCTGTTGTCACCCGGACGCGCACCGCCAAAGAAATCCGGACTGGGCGAGGATGTCGGAAGGAACACGAGGCCGCGCACCTCGTCGACCGACATCGGCGCCCAGACGTTCGCATGTCCCGCCGCGATGCCGTCATGGATCAGCGGATCGAAACGCCAGCGCAGCTCGCCGGTGCGCGCATCGAAGCCGTGGACCGTGCCTTCGGGCGCATCGACCCGCACATTGTCGCCGATCGATGAGCCGACCACCACGACACCCCTGCTCGCCACCGGCGCCGAGGTGATCTGGAATTCGCCCGGCCACAGCAGGTCCTTGGCGATGTCGATCCGCACTTCACCGTCCGCTCCGAAGCCGGCGCAGGGCTGCCCTGTCCGGGCATCGAGGGCGATCAGGCGGGCATCGACCGTGCCCATGAACAACCTGCTGCGGCACGCCGCGCCGGCCGGCGCCCGCTCGTCCACCCAATAGGCAACGCCGCGGCAGGCATAGCGATTGGCCGGGCGCCGTCCGTTGCCGACCTTGGGATCGAAACGCCAGCGCTGAACGCCGGTGCCGGGATCGAGCGCCACCACCTCGTTGAACGGCGTGCAGAACACCAGGCTGTCCTCGACCAGGATCGGCGTCGCCTCGAACTTGGTCCGCAAGGCGGCCGCGGGCGGCCGGCTCTGCAGATCCCCGGTGTGATAGTCCCAGGCAGGCACGAGCCGATCGACATTGGAAGGCGTGATCTGCGCCAGCGGAGAGAACCGCGTCCCACCGGCATCGCCGCCCCAGTGCTGCCAGGAGACGGCCGGCGCCACCATCAGTTGGCTCCAGATGACGACCGCGCAAACACCCGCTCGACGCAATGACATGGACCTCTTCCTCCCGCAAACTGCATCCGAGGCGACGCAGCCGGGCCATGAAAGCAGCCTTCGCAGGCGGATCGAGCGGGATGGGACGGGCGGCGGCATCCGCGGGACGAGTGGTGGTGGGCGATGACGGATGGCGGAACCGAGAGGATGACCCGAACGAACCTCTCAAACGTCAGTGGCCGCCCCTGCGGACGGCCACATCGATGCGCAGAGGTCAGCGAGCTTCAGTAGCCGTAACCACGCCGTGTCGGATAGCTCTGCGGAGCCCGCCCATAACCACCGCCATAGCCACCGCCGATGCCGATCCCGATACTGACCGGCGGCGCCACGCGCACCGGCGGTCCATAATACTCGCGCGGCGGAGGCGGCGGCGCATAGACGACGACATCATCTGGGTCGCGACGGGGTGTGCGGCTGGCGCGCCTGGGCGGATCCTCGTCGCGCTTTCGGGCCGGCTTCTCTTCGACCCGCTTCTGCGTCTCGGACTTCCGGCCCGGCGGAGGCGTCTGCGAGCATGGACAGGTGGGACCAGCCGCGGCAACGGCCGGCACGACCGGCGGGGTTGCCGGAGCGGCGGCCGGGATCGCTGCGTTGGCGGCCGCCACCACCGGCGTCACCACAGGCCGGTTGCGCAAGCGCTCGATCAGCTTGCGCGCGGTCGCGGTCAGGTCGCTGTTCGGATAGCGGTCGAGAAAGCCCTGATAGGACGCCACCGTATTGATCAGCACCGCCTCGTTCCAGGCTGCCATCCTGTTGTGGAGGTCGAGCCATTCGCGCGCCTGCGGGCCATAGGGCGGCGCGGTGTAGAGCGCCACGAAGGCCTCGTACGCCTCGACGCTGCCGTCGCCGACGATGATTTCGTTGGCGGCCTCGATCGGCTTGCCCTGCAGGTTGCGCTTCCATTCGTCGACGCTGCGCTTGGCGACGACCGGCCGCGGGCCGGCATTGGCAGCGCCCGCATCCGCCGACACCACGAAGCGAAAATCCTCCGTCAAGGACGACGAATCCCACGGCGTCTGCCGACCCTCGGTGACCTTGTTCACCGCGACGCGCACGCGCTTGAACGCCTGCTCGATCGGAAGGCCCGGTTCCCGCGCCGCCTGCAGCAGCGCCGTGGTGTAGGGGCTGTTGGCGCCGGTGCCATCCTCGGCTTCTGCGCCAGGCGAGGTCGAGTAGGACAGGAACGTGCCCGGTGCTCCGGTCTTGGTGTCCACCAGCGCAAGGCCGCGGCCCGCGTTCTGACTGATGGCAGGAAACGGATTGTTGCGGCAGGCATCGAGCAGCAGGATGCGCATCCGGCTCGGCACAGAATTCAGCGTGTTCAGGAGATCGTTGAGACGCACGGCCTGCAGCGGAATGTCGGCTTCACGTCGCGGATCGACGTCGACGGGCACGAGATAGTTCTCGCCATCGATCTGCAGGCCGTGGCCGGCATAGAACACCAGCGCGACCGTGTCGGGTCCCTTGGCCGCGATCTTGGCGGCAAAGTCGCCCACCTCCCTGTTGAGGTCCCGCTGCGACAGATCGGCGGCCATCGTCACCTCGAACCCCGCCTCCCCCAGCATCTGCGCCATGACCTTGGCGTCGTTGGCGGGATTCGGCAGCGGCGTCACCGAACGATAGGCCGACTGCCCGATCACCAGCGCCAGCCTGCTGGTTTCGGCCAATGCGGGAGTGAGGCCGGCAAACAGGCCGCCGGCGAGCAATGCAGCCCTGAGAGCGTGCCGAAACATGGGACCTCCAATCTGCTCATGGCGTGCCTGTTGGTCGGGCCGGTTCGTGACCCGGTTCATCCCGACGGGCACAATCCGGTGAGCACGATGCCGCACGGCCGGCGCCGTTCGCGCCCTTGCCGCCCGCGGCCGGACATCGTTGCTGCACGAGATCCCCGTAGCAATGCCGCGATCGCTGGCTAGCGTGCGCGCCGCAATGGGGGCGATGAGACATGCGGCGGATTGCGTCACAGGTGGGGCTGCTCTCGGCCCTGCTTCTGGCCGGCTGCGCCGCCGACAGCAATGCGCGCCTGCCGGCCTTCATGCGCGCCAAGGCGCCCGCGCCGCCGCAACCCGAAGCCGCGCCGGATGTCGCACTTCTGGTGCGCAAGAATCTCGACATGATCTTCGTCGCAACGACGCTGCCGCGCGATCTCGAGGCCACATCCGCCCGACAGACCGATGCCGGCGATACATGGACCGCCTGCGTGCGGGCCGGAATCATCTCGGTGAGCGGCGCCACGCTCCGGCGCCAGACCTATCGGCTCACGATCAGGCACAACGAGATCATCGACCGGCGACGCGCGGCGTCCGCCGACGGCTGTGTTTCTGAAGATTACAAAGCCGTCCTGCCGACGAAGTGATTTTGACCCGAAGGCGATCTGGATCCGCCACGTCGACTGGAACTCGCCACGCCAGTTGGCGTGCTGGAACGGGCTACCGCATCGGTTGCGGATTGTTAGTTCTTAGCTAACGCAATTCCGCAACCGCACAGCGAACGAATGGCTCAAATTTAACGATTCCTGCGGAACATCTGGTTCGCAAAAGGCGCGGAATGACCCTGGACCTGGCTTTCCATGAACGTTCACCTCGTCGGCGATGACACGGCCAAGCTCGCTCTGCTTCGCGGCATGCTGGCCGAGCGCTGCTCGCTCACATCTGAACTGATCGGTGACGCCGACTTCAAAGGCGGAGACATCGACGCGATCGTCGTGGCCGCCGATCTGCGCCGCGTCGACAACATCACCGCATTGAAGGAGATCTCCGACCGGCTCTCGCGTATTCCGCGGCGGATCTTCCTGACCAACAACAAATCCCGTCTGTCGACGGTCCAGGCCTATGCGCTCGGCGCGACGAGCGTGCTGTCGAGCATGCCGAGCCGCAATCAGTTGCTCGGAAAGCTGCTCGATGTGCGCCCCGGTTCTGCGGCCAAGAGCATCGCGGTCGACGGCCGACAGGCCGCATTTGCCGGCGCGTCCTGCATCGCCTCGATGTTTGCAGCCGTGCTGGGCGGTGCAGCGATCGACGTCGAGGAGACCCGGCGCGCCGGCAAGCGGATTGCCGAATGCATTGCAGAAAACGGTCTGTCCGATTGGCTCGCCACCGTTCGCCGCCATCACGAAGGCACCTATCAACACTGCCTGCTCGTGACCGGCATCACCGTGGATTTCGGCTTGAGCCTCGGCGTCCACAGTTCCGATCTGGAGCGTCTCTACATGGCCGCGATGTTCCACGACATCGGCAAGGCCAAAATCCCGCTGACCATTCTCGACAAGCCGGGACGGCTCGACGTCAAGGAACGCACGCTGGTGGAAACCCATCCCGTGGCCGGCTACGAAGCGCTGAAGGACAACGCAGCGATCACCGACGAAGTGCTCAAGGCGGTGCGCCACCATCACGAATTTCTCGACGGCAGCGGCTATCCCGATGGGCTGATGGCCGACAACATTCCAGATCTGACACGCATCCTCACCATCTCCGACATCTTCTCTGCGCTGATCGAATATCGCAGCTACAAGCCGGTGATGACGCGCGAGAAGGCCTATGAGATCCTCCAGGAGATGGAGGGCAAGCTCGAGAAGCCCCTGATCGGCGCCTTCCGCGAGGTGGCGCTGATCCGCTGATCGCAGCCGGCGATAGGCTGAACCGGCCGTTAACGCATCGATTCGAATTGTCTGCCAACGTCAAGTGTCTCTTGTCAGCTTTGCGCTAGTGTCGCCCGCGGTGCGGGTTGTCCGCGCCGCGAGGGGACCATCGGGACGTGGCCGAGATCATCGATCGCGCGATTGCGACTGCTTCATCGACGGCAAGGAACCACCAGGCCGATCCGCTCGCGTGCGTGCGCGCCGCCCACCTGGTGCCGCTCGAGACCGTTTCACCGCAGGCATGGCAGGATCTCGCGGAGCGTGCGCGCGAGCCGAACGGCTATTACCTGCCCGGATGGGAACGCGCGGTGAACGCCACCGCGCGCGGCCGCACCGGAACATCGGCGCTGTGCGCATGGGACGACGATCAGCCCTCGCGTCTCATCGGCCTGATGCCCACGACCTCCCTATGGCATGCCTGCAGGCTTCCACTGCCCGCGCTCGCCAGTGGCCATCCCTACGGCACTTTGTGCACGCCGCTGCTCGACGCAGGGAGCGCGGAGCCGGCTGCGGCGCAGATGCTCGACGGAGCGCGACGAACAGGCGCTCGCGCCGTGCTGCTGCGCGACATGTCGCTGGCAGGCTCCGTGATGCAGGCTTTCGACGCGGCCCTTCGTCGCAGCGGCCTGCGCCCGCGCATGCTGCATTGCTATGAAAGAGCCTTTCTCGATGCGACCGGGGACGCCGACCAAGTGCTGCATGACGCGCTCGGCGCCAAGAAGCTGAAGGAGTTGCGCCGCCTGCGTCATCGGCTGGCCGAACATGGCGCGGTTCGCTTCGAGGTCGCGCGCTCCCCCGGCGACGTCTCCGCTGCGCTGGAGACGTTTCTGGTCCTGGAGGCGAGCGGCTGGAAGGGACGCCGCGGCACTGCGCTGATCCAGCACGACGGCGACGCGGCGTTCATCCGACGCGCGGTACCGGCGCTTGCGCAGCACGAGGCCTGCGAGATCATCAGCCTCCGGGCGGGCGACACCACCGTCGCCGCGGGCGTCGTGTTGCGCCATCAGGACCGCGCCTTCTTCTTCAAGCTCGGCGTCGACGAGCGCTTCGCGAAATACTCGCCCGGTGTCCAGCTGACGCTCGACCTGACACGGCACCTTTGCGCGGATCCGAAGATCAACGCCGCCGATTCCACTGCCGGTCCCGACCATCCCATGATCAACCCGATCTGGCGCGAGCGCCTCGCCATCGGTGACGTGCTGATCCCGCTCTACGCGCGCGATCCGATCGTCGAGCTGATCCACGCTGCGTTGACGGCACGACGCGAAGGCCTGGCCATCGCACGTCGCGCCGTGCACGCGATCCGCGCCATCCGAAAGCGCCGGCCGACTACTCAGCCGCCTCGGCGTTGACCTCCGCCGACACCTGCCGGATGGCACGGGCCAGCATCTGCGGATCCTGCGCACCGGAGACGGCGTATTTCTGCGCGAAGACGTAGGTCGGAACTCCGGAGATGCCCTTCTCCGCGGCCTCCTGCGCCTGGGCAGAGACCAGCGCCACATCCTCGTCGGTCGCCAGCATCTTGCGGACCACCTGGGCATCGAGCCCGCAATCCGCTGCGGCCTGCACCAGCACATCGATATCGGTGAGATCGCCGCCGTCGCGGAAATACAATTCCATCAGCCGCTGCTTCATCTCGGGCGCCCTGCCGATCTCGCCCGCCCAGCGGATCAGGCGATGACAATCGATCGTGTTGGGCTGACGGGCAACACGATCGGGATGATAGCTCAGCCCCTCCTGCTCCGCGGCCGCCACCACGCGGCCCGCGATGCCCTTGTAGGCCTCGACCGATCCGAACTTGGTCGTCAGGTACTGCTCGCGGCTGATGCCCTCGCGCGGCACCCAGGGATTGAGGAAGAACGGCCGGAAATTCACCTCGACCGGGACGTCCGGCACGAGCTCCAGCGCATCCTCGATGCGCTTCTTGCCGATGTAGCACCAGGGACAGACGACGTCGGAGACGACATCAATGATCAGCGGCTTCAAGGTGCTCATGCGCCTCGCTCCAGGTTCGCTTGCGATCCGCGCAAGATAAGCCTCTGCATCGCCGAGACAAGCGCGGTCACGGCGAGGTAACCATCTCCTTCAGCCTGATGGCCGTGAGCTCATCGGCCGGAAAGAAGGTCTCCAGCGCCAGCTCCGACAACGTGATGTCGACCGGCGTGCCGAACACCATCGTCGTCGAGAAGAAGCTCAGCACGTCGATCCCGACCCGCAGCC
This sequence comes from Bradyrhizobium sp. SZCCHNR1051, assembly GCF_032489615.1. Taxonomy (NCBI): domain Bacteria; kingdom Pseudomonadati; phylum Pseudomonadota; class Alphaproteobacteria; order Hyphomicrobiales; family Nitrobacteraceae; genus Bradyrhizobium; species Bradyrhizobium sp. SZCCHNR1051. The sequence goes on from NZ_JAUEYJ010000008.1 coordinate 224,613, forward strand.
GCAGCGGGATCGCGACGCTGTCGGCCGCGAGCGGCGCCGATCGCGCCGGGAACGGATAGGACTTCAGCTCCTGATAAAGCTTCAGCAAATCGGCATCCGCCGTCGCCTCGCATTGCCGGTGCAGCCGCTCGAGCAGATGTCCGGACCATTCGGCGAGATTCACCGTCCGCGCTGCGAGCCCCTCCGGATGCAGCGCCACGCGCAGCACGTTGAGCGGCGGCGCAAGCAGCCGCGGTGGGACGCCTGTCAGCAGCGGCGCGATCATCCGGTTCGCCGCGACCAGGTTCCAGTGCCGGTCGATCGCGAGCGCAGGGTTGGGCTCATGGGCCTTGAGCACGAGGTTCATCGCCTCGCGCGCGGGCTTGAGCGCCGGATCATCCAGCGGGCGCTGCTGGAAGGCGGGCGCGTAGCCGGCCGCCACGAGCAACACGTTGCGTTCGCGCAAGGGCACGTCCAGTCGCTCCGCGAGTTTGAGGACCATGTCGCGCGACGGCGCGGCGCGGCCGGTTTCCACGAAGCTCAGATGGCGCGCCGATATCTCGGCATCGAGCGCGAGATCGAGCTGGCTGAGATGCCGGCGCTGCCGCCATTGCCGCAGGTGCTCACCGACATGAACGGGTCTGGCGCGGTCGGCGCGCGCCGAAGCAAGCTGTGCATTCATGGGCCAAGACCTATCACGCTGACGTCAGCGCCTCCATGACCTGCCAGGTAATCGAAATGCCTCCCGGCGCAGGTCATCGTCCTCACCACAGGAGATGACGATGAGCAGGCAGCGCAATCCCGAGACCTTTCCCTTCACCGCAGTCGGCCACTGGCTGGCGGGTCTCGCGACATCGCTGCTGGCGCGCTCGCTCAACCTGCCGGAGCCGCTGCTGCACGTCACGGGCAGCCTCGTCTTCGCGCAGGTCTATGCCATCGAGACAAGGGCAGCACGCTCGCTGCGCCCGGCGCGCCTGCGCCGTCAGCTCCTGGCCTGGTTCCGCTGAACCGCCCTCCCCCAAACCAAAGGAGACCCGACATGATCACCTCGTCCGCCCTGCTCCGCCGCGCCCTGCTCGCCGATGCCGCCTTCAGCGGCATTGCCGGGCTCGCGCTCACATTCGGCGCCTCGCCGCTGGCGGCGCTGCTGCAACTGCCCGACGCGCTGCTGCGCGAGACCGGTCTGTTCCTGATCGTCTACGCGGCCTTCGTCGGCTGGCTGGGCGCGCGGCCGATGGCGCCAAGGCCGCTGATCCTTCTGGTCATCGCCGGCAATGCGGCATGGACGGTCGGCAGCATCGCGCTGCTGTTCTCCGGCCTCGTCACACCGAACGTGCCCGGCGAAATCTTCGTCGCGGCCCAGGCGGTGGGCACCGGCGTCTTCGCCGAGCTGCAATATATCGGCTTGCGCCGCAGTTCCGGCACCGTAACGGCGTGACGCCGATCGGTGATGAGCGCCGGCCATCGTGCTCGCGCGGGCCGGCGCTCCCGCCCCAACCGATATTTGGGCATGCGCGGCGAATGCACCTTCGGCATAATCGGCGACCGACAGGAGATCGCAGCGATGCAGCCGCAGGTGAGCGGAACGGAAGGCTACGCCGCCGAAGCCGACGGTCTCTTCGTGCGGTACGAAAGCATCCCGTCGGAACAGGTTCATGCCGCCGTGCTTCATCTGCTGCCGAATACGCCCGCACGCGTGCTCGACATTGGAGCGGGCACGGGGCGCGACGCCGCGTGGTTGGCAGGCCTCGGACATCAGGTGGTTGCTGTCGAGCCGACCGATGCGCTGCGCGTCGGCGCCATGCGGCTGCATGCCTCGCCTGCGATCACCTGGATCGACGACAGCCTTCCGGAGCTCGCCACACTGGCCGCTCGTGATGAGCAGTTCGACCTCGTCATGCTGACCGCCGTCCTGATGCATCTCGATGAGGAGCAGCGGCGACGCGCGCTTCCCAACATCGCGGCGCGGATTGCTCCCGGCGGAATGCTGATCATGACGGTGCGGCATGGTCCGGTGCCGCCGGGCCGCCGGATGTTCGAGATCGCGGCCGAGGCGATCGTTGAGCCGGCGCGGCAGCTCGGGTTGACGCTCCAGCTCAACCGGCATGGCGAGTCGCTCGGCGCGGAGAACCGGGTTGCCGGCGTCACCTGGACGACGCTGGCCTTCGGCAAGCCGTCCTGAGAGATCCCGGAAACGAGCTGATCGGCTCAGGCCGCCTTGGCGCGGCTGGTCAGGGTCTTCGCCGGGGTGGATCTGGTCTTACCGCGATTGCCGGCAGCCGGGCGCCGGGTCTTGGCCTTGCCGCGAGCAGCCTCGCCGCCCGATTTGGCTCTGGCCTTGGGCCGCTGCTTGGCCTTGTCCTTGACGGGCTTCTCGACCTTTTTCTTCGCCTTCTTCTCGGCCTTCGCCTTCACCCGCGTCCGCTCGGCGCGCGCCTCGGCCTTCTGCTTCGCCCGCTTCTTCTCGCAGGCGTCGCATTTGCAGCCGATCGGCTTCAGATAGGCTTTGAAGTAGTCGGTGCCGTAGTCGTAGTTGATCTCCTCGCCCGGCTCGATGTTCTTGATGGCCCGGATGAAGATCTTCTTCTTGCGCGGCTTGACGTCGGACTCGGCGTTCGGCTTGCAGGAATGATTGATATAGCGGGCGACGTTCTCACGGACCGAGCCGTCGATGGTCCAGCGCTTGTCGAGCTCGAACAGATATTTGTTCTCGATCGCGTCCTCGTCCGCCTTCTTCGAATCCAGCAGCGGACCGAAATAGCGGACGATCTTGGTGCCCTTCTTGATCGGCTGGGTTGCGAACAGGCCGAGCCCCGTCTTGGAGCGGCCGATGCGATAGGGTTTGGTCGGCGGGATGACAGGCATGATCGATGAGAAGAGATGAACCTCGCGAGGCCGTCGTTCTAGGATAATTTGGCGACGCTGTCAGGTGTTTCCGGCCGCCGTTTCGAGCCGTCCCCAGTTTGCGCGGGCCGCAAGCCGCTTTCTCTTGCATTCCTGGTCCTCATCCCGCGACTTGCGCGCCAGGCGGCAGCCTCGGCACGGTGGCCTTCAGCATCGCCTCGAGCAGCGATTCGGCGTTGGTGCCAGCAGGCGAGCGGCGCAGGATGTCGGCGAGACGGCCGTCGAGCAGCAGCATCGTGTAGCCGTGCACCAGCGACCAGGCGCGCGCGATCGCGGCGGCCTGATCGAGCGACAGCTCCTCGTTGCCGACCTGGCCTTCGCTGCGTGCGGCCACCGAGCCCGCCAGCCCGGCGAACGAGGCCTCGGCCGCCTCGTGCAGCGACGGCCGCGAATAGTCGAGCCGCTCGGTGCGGAACATCAGCCCGTACATGCCGGGATTGGCCTGCGCATAGGCGACATAGGCGCGGGCGCGCGCCATCGCGCGCTCGATCGGCGTGCCCGGCTGCTCGCCCGCCGCCTTCATCGCGGCGTTGAAGCGCGTGAAGCCGATCGCGGCGAGCTCGCTGACGAGGCCGGTGAGATCCTTGAAATGATGCGTCGGCGCCGCATGCGACACGCCGGCCTCGCGCGCCACTGCGCGCAAGGTGAGTCCGGCGAGCCCGTCGCGCTCCAGCACGCGCTCGGCCGCCTCCAGCAGCGCATCACGCAGCGCGCCGTGATGATAGGGCGTCGCCGCCTCGCCCGCAGTGCCGGCCGCCCGCCGCACCCGCGCCCGTGCCGCCGATGTCGCGATGCGTCGAGGCTGCGCCCGGACTTTTTCAATCTTGCTCGTCATGAGCCTCCTTATACAAGCAATTTTGACAGCGTAAAGATTTGGCTTGACCCCGCCATGTTCGCCCGCTAGCTTTATCTTTACAACGTAAAGATAAAGTGGAGGAACGACCATGAGCGAAGCTACGCCGACGACCGCCCGGCAGACTCGGAAGGAGCGCAGCAATCTCGCGCCGATCCCGTTCGAATGCGACGCGCCGTTCCTCGCAATTACCGGCGAGCTGCCGCGTGAGCTGAACGGCACGCTCTATCGCAATGGCCCCAACCCGCAATTCGCTTCGCCCGGCTCGCACTGGTTCGTCGGCGACGGCATGCTGCACGCCTTCCATCTCGAGAACGGCCGCGCGTCCTATCGCAACCGCTGGATCCGCACGCCGAAATTCGAGGCCGAGCGCAAGGCCGGCCACGCCCTGTTCGGCGGCTTCGGCCGCCGGCTGGCGGACGCGCCCGCCGACGTCACTGATGGCGGCGTCGCCAACACCAACATCATCGCCCATGCCGGCCGCCTGCTCGCGCTCGAAGAGGCGCATCTGCCGACCGAGATCGAGCCGGGCACGCTCGCCACCCGCGGCTACCACGATTTCGGCGGCCGCCTGCGCGGCGCCTTCACCGCGCATCCGAAGACCGATCCGGTCACCGGCGAATTGCTGTTCTTCGGCTACAACGCCGCCGGTCCGCTGACGCCGGCGCTGTCTTACGGCACGGTCGATGCGGCCGGCAAACTGACGCGCATCGATCGTTTCGAGGCGCCCTATGCCAGCATGGTGCACGACTTCATCGTCACGGCCAACCACGTGCTGTTTCCAATCCTGCCGCTCACCGGCAGCATCGAGCGCGCAATGTCCGGCAAGCCGCCTTATGCCTGGGAGCCCGACAAGGGCGCCTATGTCGGTGTGATGAAGCGCAGCGGCGACATCAAGGACATCGTCTGGTTTCGCGGTGACGCCTGCTACGTCTTCCACATCATGAACGCCTGGGAGGACGGCGGCCGCATCGTCGCCGACGTCATGCAGTTCGAGGAAGCGCCGCTGTTTCCGCATCCCGACGGGCGCCCGACCGATCCGGCAAAGTCGGTCGCGCGGCTGTGCCGCTGGAGCTTCGACCTCGCCGGAAGCACCGACCGCTTCACGCAAACCTATCTCGACGACCTCACCGGCGAATTCCCCCGCATCGACGACCGCCGCGCCGGGCTCAAGAGCCGTCACGGCTGGTACGCCTGCGCCAATCCGGATGGCCCGCTGTTCGGCGCGCTCTCCGGGCTCGCCCATGTCGACGGCGCCGGCACGCGCCAGGCGACCCACCTGCTGCCCGCAGGCGACACCCTGTCCGAGCCGGTGTTCGTGCCGCGCAGCCTCGATGCCGCCGAGGGCGACGGCTGGCTGCTGACCGTGGTCTGGCGCGCCGGCTCCAACACCAGCGACCTCGCCGTCTTCAACGCCACCGATATCGGCGGCGGTCCCGTCGCCCTGGTGCATCTCGGACACCGCGTGCCCGATGGCTTCCACGGCAATTGGGTCGGCAGCGAAAATACAAACCATTGATCAGCCTGGATTAATTCGCGATTTCACGAAATTTTGACACTGTCAAGATTTGCTTGACGCGGCGCCGTCCGCGCCCTATCAATCTTGGCAGTGTAAAGATTGGCCAGACCAACGCTATGACGATCTTCCTTATCCTTGCGCCCTACGGCGTCTACGCGGCGCTGATGATGGTGGTCTCGGCCACGCTCAGCCTCGCCGTAGCCACGGTGATGTGCCTGGCCGTGATTGCGCTCGACGTCGCCAAGGGACGTTCGATCAAGATCCTCGGCCTGGGCTCGGCGATCGTGTTCGCAAGCGTAGCCGCCTACCTCAGCCTCATCGACCCGACGCTGAGCGCCTCGGCGGTGCGCCTGGCGGTCGACTGCGGCATTTTCGCGCTGTCGCTCGGCTCGATGCTGCTGCGCACTCCGTTCACGCTGCAATATGCGCTCGAGGCGGTCCCGCCGGAAACCGTGGCGATTCCCGGCTTTCTGCGCGCCAATTACGTCATCACCGGCGCCTGGACGCTGTCGGCGCTGCTGATGATGGTCGGCAACCTGATGACGCTCTACGTCCCCGGCCTGCCCTATTGGACCGGCCTCGCCATCGCCTTTGCCGCACGCAACAGTGCACTTTATTTCACGCGCTGGTATCCTGAGTATCGTAAGACGAAAGACATCGCCGCACCGACTGCGGCCGCAATGTCCGGCCAGGATTCGTGACGGGGTGTGCCCCAGGGAGACGTGCGTGAAGGACGTGTTTGCCAAACTGACGGCCGACTTCCTGTCGGCTGCGGTCTTCTTCATCCTGTATATCGCTACCGATAACGTCGTGCTGGCCACGGCCGCCGCGGTCGCCGTCGCGGTGGTCCAGGTGGTCTACGCCCGCGTCAGGGGTGTGAGCCTCAGCTTCATGGCCTATGCCAGCGTCGGCCTCGTCATCGTGCTCGGCGGCGTCACGCTGCTGACCAACGACCCGCGCTTCATGTTCGCCAAGCCTGCGATCGGCCATTTCGCCATCGGCCTCATCATGCTCAAGCGCGGCTGGATGCTGCGCTACGTTCCGCCGATCGTGGCGGAGACCATTCCGGAATACGTCAACGTCGCCGGCTTCGCCTGGGCGGCGCTGATGTTCGCGCTTGGTCTCGGCACCATCGCGGTCGCCATGACCGGCGACATCAAGCTGTGGGTGCTCTACATCACCGTGGTCGCGGGCGGCGCCAAGGTCGCGGCTTTTGCACTGCAGTTCGTCGCCTTCCGCTTCGTGGTCGCCAACCGCTTGCGGGCCGCGCGCGCGTGACGCAACCGATCGCCGTATTGGGCTTATCAGCAAAGATGCGCTATAGGGGCGCCCCGAGGCTTCCTCGAACAGTGCTTCGGGGTGCGGGATGGCAACGCCAGGAGAACGATCGATGGCTGTGGACGGCAACTGGAATCTGACCTTGAATACGCCGATGGGCGAGCGCAGCGCGACGCTGAGCGTGAAGAGCTCGGGCGCGACGCTGACGGGGACCCAGGCCGCGGAGGGCGATTCCGCCGAGATCTTCGACGGCACCGTCAACGGCGACGACGTCGCCTGGAAGGTCTCCATCACCAGCCCGATGCCGCTGACGCTCGACTTCAAGGGCAAGGTCGCCGGCGACACCATCTCCGGCGAGATGGGCATCGGCTTCATGGGCAGCTTCCCGTTCACCGGCGCGCGGGCCTGATCACCGTTCTGAAGGGTGGGCAAAGGCACGCCACGCCGGCCGCCGCTTCGTGGCGGCCCCACGCGCGCCGTGCCCACCATTAGCTCCGCAGTGCGCCAATCGACGGTGGGCACGCACCCCGCCCCGCGGGCGGACGCTTTGCCCACCCTACGCTTGCCGCGAGGCAACTGCCGGCTCAACAAGCACCGCTGTCGTCCCCGCGAAAGCGGGGACCCATAACCACAGGGCGCAGTTTGAGGCAGGATCGTAGTTGGCTGGTCGCACACCACATCTGCCGCGGCGTATGGGTCCCGGGTCGGCGCCACGACCGCGCTGTTGCGCGATCGCGGCTTGCCCGGGACGACACCGAGTTTCTTCCGCTCACGGTGTTTCATCCGCTTCACATTTCAAACAGCATGGACAAGCGCTCGCATTCCCGCGGCGCATGACGCCCGGGTGATGCATCGACATGCCCCTCTTCAAATGCAGAGGGCGCAGGGAAGGCCAGGCGTCGGCTGACGCCTGCGGCCCGCCTGCTAACAAAATGCAGGCGGCAGGTACCACAGGTGCAGCCGAGAACACCCGGCCTTCCCTGCGCGACGGTCTTCACGCTTATACGCAGTCTGCCTGGTGCACCGGGCTTGTTGGCCACCATGTCGCGACAACGCGCTTGCGCGCATTGCGCTGGACACCAGCATCGGGGTGTCGGCACGCTGCGACTTCGCGTCCGCGCCAAGCCGTTCGTCCGCGTATCCGAAGACACGCTGCGGCTCCATCGCGGCCATCGCCTCCCCGCCTCGCGTGTCGTGACGATCGCGCGCAACGCCCCTCCGCAGTGAGGCGGGATGGCGAGATAAAATCACGATTTCGGAAAAATCACAAGCGATTTATTTTTTTTAGAACCTTCCCCTTGGAATCGGATCGAACATTGGCCTATGGCCCGTCAGGGAAGCCGCGCCCCCCTCATTGAGGTCCGGCCAGCGGGACAGTGCGCGCACTTGTTTGTATTTCGCCCCCTGGCAGGCATCGAAGCCATCAACCGTGAGGCGGGGACTTCCTATATCCATCGCTACGGCTGCCGCAATGGCTCAAGCGGTCATCGTTGCGGTCGCGATCGGAATCTGATTGGATCACCTAACTCACATTCGAGCTAGGAATTGGGTAATTATAGTCCAACCTGCTTCATTGGAACTACAATGAGATATTTCTTACTTCTTTCGGTACTACTTTCCGGTACCGCCGCGGCAGAGGCCGCTCCGCAATCGAGTTGCGCAGCCAAGTTTATCGGTGACTGGCGACACTCAGGCAGTGGCAACAGAGGTACGCTACTCCCTGACGGCAGAGCATTGTGCAGCGAACACCCGGCTTGTGTCCAGGGTACGTGGACCTGCTCGGGAAACGTATTGACCTATACGAACAGCGCGGGGACATGGAACTACACGCTCGAGCCGGACGGAAAGTCCATGTCCACGAATGGCGGGGCCGCCACCGCTGTCCGCATCGGAGCGGTACCGGCAAACGCTCGTTCCCGGGATCTTGGCTCTGCAGCGAAGAATGTGACCGCTGACATTCTCGGCGTGGACAGAACGCAGCCGAATCCGGCAGCAACTCCCATTACCGAGCCCGTTGCCGAGCCACCATCAAGCGTAGTTCGACCGCCGCGGACAGTCAGTTCGGCCCCACAATCAGATCCAAGCCAGTGCGTGGTAGAGAAGGCGTGGCCGAAAGCTCCTGGGGTCAACTGGTACAGCCTGAAGAACAGCTGCAAGCGGCGGGTGACGTTGGATTATGACGACTGCGACCTGAATCTCAGCACGAACATGGTTCAGTGCTCAACAAAGACGCTCCCTCTTGCACCACGCAGCGAATTCGGCCCGGTGCCCAACCACAAGCACCCGCTCAACGCACGCGATTTCCGCTAGCAGCATCTCGAAACTCGACGGCCTAGCCCTATGCAGGGATAAGCGGAAACCCGTCCGTTGATCGCTTACCCCATGTACGCCAGCCCTCCGCGCTGAAGCAGATGTGGGACAAACTTGGCCGGGCCGCACCTCAAAACCAGATCTGCATCGGCACGCCATGCGCGTCGCGCGGTGCAGCTTCTTCCGGTACGCAGCCCGCGCAGTCGCGAGCGCCCAGCGCGACCGCGCAGGCGTCGAGGACGTCGTCGGGCTTGGCACCGGTGCCGATGCGGGCGCGGGTCATCCAGTCGTCGATGGCGGCGAAGCCTGCAGAAACTAACACGTCGCGCCGCAGCCTGGCGCCATGTTCCGTCTTCTTCGACGGCAACGGCGCGCCGTGGAGGCGCAGGAACACTAGCTCGGGATGCACCTCGCGAATATCGCGATCGAGATGCGCGCGCACGAAGGAGTCAATCTCCATGATCTTGCGGCCGAGATGCCAGAGCTGGCGCGAGGCGCGCTTCTGCCCGCGCCGTGAGGCCTCGATATTGGCCTCATCTGGGTCCTTGTAGTTCTCCCACAGCCAGCGCCGCGCGCCGGTGAACACGCGCGAGCGATGCGGCGCGAGTTTGTCGCGCGCGAGCTTGTCGCAGGTTCTGTTGCCGTCGTCGGTCATGCCGATGGGGATGTCGATCGCGGCGCGGGCAAAAGGAGCCGATAGTGCCATCGAAACGTCGGCGGGAAAGGCGATGTCGCGCCGGTCGCCTGCAATCGACACCGCGACCCAGCCGCGGGAGAAGCCGTCGAGACCGATGATGCGGTTGGCGTGCATTACATCAGACTACCAGTTGCTTCGTTCAGCATCGTGCTCCTCTTGCCACGAACGCACGCTGAGCCCCACGGCAGTCGGAGCCGAGCTGGCCCCACAACAGCAGTGAGCTCCCCTCCCCCTTGCGGGGAGGGGTCGGGGGTGGGGGTCTCCGGGCGCTGAACGCTATGGGCGCGCATACACATCAACCACCAAACTATCGAGAGAGCGAGGTCGCATCTCGCTGCGTTTCCTCGCCCATCAGATAGAGCGCGACTCGTGGACCCCCACCCCCCAACCCCTCCCCGCAAGGGGGAGGGGAGCGCACCGTCGGCGTACGAATTCGGTTGCCACGCTACGCACTCAGGCGAGATGGGCCTCCCCCATACACCAACGGCCGGGATCGCTCCCGGCCGCCGCAACAAACATCACGCCCGCCTCACCTCAGCCGAGGTTCAGCTCCTTGAAGAAGTCGTTGCCCTTGTCGTCGATGATGATGAAGGCGGGGAAGTCGACGACCTCGATGCGCCAGATGGCTTCCATGCCCAGCTCGGGATATTCGACGACCTCGACCTTCTTGATGCAGTGCTCGGCGAGGTTCGCCGCCGCGCCGCCGATCGAGCCGAGATAGAAGCCGCCGTGCTTCTTGCAGGCCTCGCGCACCGCCGGCGCGCGGTTGCCCTTGGCGACCATCACCATCGAGCCGCCGGCCGCCTGGAACTGGTCAACGAAGGAATCCATGCGGCCCGCGGTGGTCGGGCCGAACGCGCCGGAGGCGTAGCCGTCCGGAGTCTTGGCCGGACCGGCGTAATACACCGGATGGTTCTTGAAGTAGTCCGGCAGCGGCTCGCCACGGTCGAGGCGCTCGCGCAGCTTGGCATGGGCGGCATCGCGCGCCACGATCATGGTGCCGGTCAGGGACAACCGCGTCTTGATCGGGTTCTTCGACAGAGTGGCGAGGATGTCCTTCATCGGCTGGTTGAGGTCGATCTTGACGACCTCGCCGCCGAGCGCCTGCTCGACCTCCGGCAAATACTGCGCCGGATGATGCTCGAGCTCCTCGAGATAGACGCCGTCCTTGGTGATCTTGCCGAGCACCTGGCGGTCGGCCGAGCAGGACACGCCGAGACCGATCGGCAAGCTCGCGCCGTGACGCGGCATGCGGATGACGCGGACGTCATGGCAGAAATACTTGCCGCCGAACTGCGCGCCGACGCCGAGCGACTGCGTCATCTTGTGGATTTCCTGCTCCATCTCGAGATCGCGGAAGGCGTTGCCGTCCGGGGAGCCCTGCGTCGGCAGCGCGTCGAGATAACGGGCGGAGGCGAGCTTCACCGTCTTCATGCACAATTCAGCCGAGGTGCCGCCGATCACGATGGCGAGGTGATAGGGCGGGCATGCCGCGGTGCCGAGCGTCAGGATCTTCTCCTTCAGGAACGCCAGCAGCCGGTCCTTGGTCAGCACCGAGGGCGTCGCCTGGAACAGGAAACTCTTGTTGGCCGAGCCGCCGCCCTTGGCCATGAACATGAACTTGTAGGCGTCCTCGCCCTCGGCGTAGATCTCGGTCTGCGCCGGCATGTTGTTGGCGGTGTTCTTCTCTTCATACATCGACAGCGGCGCGACCTGCGAGTAGCGCAGGTTCCGGCGCAAGTATGCGTCGCGCGCGCCTTGGCTCAGCGCCGCCTCGTCGTCACCATCGGTGATGACGTTGCAGCCCTTCTTGCCCATGATGATCGCGGTGCCAGTATCCTGGCACATCGGCAGCACGCCGCCGGCGGAGATGTTGGCATTCTTCAGGAAGTCGAGCGCGACGAACTTGTCGTTCGGGCTGGCCTCCGGATCCTCCAGGATGCTGCGCAGCTGCTTCAGATGGCCGGGGCGCAGGAAGTGGTTGATCTCGCCGAACGCGGCCTCGGACAGCGTCCGCAACGCGTCGCGCGACACCACCAGCATGTCGCGGCCCAAGACCTTCTCGACCCGCACGCCCTCGGCCGTGATCTTCTTGTAGGGCGTGGTGTCCGGCCCGAGCGGAAACAGCGGCGTGTGCTTGTAGGGCGGGACGGGCTTGGACTGGTCGGGGAAAGCGGTGGGCGCGTTCATGGAAGACTCGTGGGTTGAAGGGCCGGAAAACGCCTGTCCGAGGCACCCGGCGATAGAGCCGTTCTAAGCCCTTTTTGGGGAAAAGAAAGCTGCCGGACTGCGGATGGCGCCCATGCGGCTGGTCCGCAGCGGGGGGGTCCAGCGAGCCCAGGCGGGGGGCTTGACAAGGCTGATAGCCTGCAAGGCGAGAGCTGATCGAGACACGATTCGACATCACATCGCGGAGGATCAACATGGCGACTTTTGTCCTCATTCCCGGCGGCTGGCGCGGCGGCTGGTGGTATGCCCCGCTCGCGGCGCGTCTCTGCCAGGCCGGTCATGCAGCCCATGCGATCACCCTGAGCGGGCTCGAGGAGACGCCTGCCCCGGGCGCGCACATCAACCTCGAGACGCATATCGCTGACGTGCTGGAGTTGTTGGCGGTCAAAGATCTCTCAGGTGTCATTCTCTGCGCGCACAGCTATGGCGGCATGGTGGCCTCGGGAGTCGCGGATCGCGCGCCGGAGCGGCTTGCCGCGCTGATCTACCTGGATGCGTTCGCGCCGGACGATGGTCAGGCCTGGTGGGACCTTGCCGGGGACGACTATCGACGGCTGGTGATCGCGCAGGCCGGACATGACGGGCTCACGGTGCTGCCGCGCGACGGTGTCGATCCCCGGTGCCGGCCGCATCCGCTCGGCACTTTCGTGCAGCGGCTTCGTCTGACGCGCCCTCATCCCGAGCTGCCGCGCGTCTTCGTCTACGCGACCGGATGGAGCGCGACACCGTTTACGGCGCAGTACGAGCGTCTGCGCAGTGATCCCGCCTGGACCGTGCGCACCGTCGCCTGCGCCCACGACGTGGTGAACTTGGCGCCTGATGAAACGTTCGAGGTGCTGATCGAGACAGCCCGGCAGATCGCCTCGGCGTGAAGCCGCCGCGGTTCGACGCCGTCACGAGCGAACGGCGAAATGAATTGAACCAGGGCAGCACCCTGCTAAACCTAAAGCTGTTGATCCATCCATTTGCGCCTGAGGTATCATGAAAAAGGGTCTGTTCTTTGCAATCACTTTCGCCCTAAGCCTCGCGACCATGCTCCCCGGCAGCGCCGGTGCGGTCGGTCCAGGTTATTTGTGCGGCGGCCTTAACGGCAACACCTGCAATTTCGGCCTGTTCTGCGACCTCCCGGTCGACCATTGTGGCCAGGGGTTCGTCCTAAGGGGCGTTTGCCGGGTGAAGCCGCGGGCCTGCCCTCGCATCTACAGGCCGGTCTGCGGCTGCAATTACCAAACCTATAATAGCGACTGTCAACGCCTGGCCGCCGGCGTAGAGCTGATGCGTCAGGGCCGCTGCTTATTCCAATAGACCGATCGCGCCGCTTTCGCCGACATCTGACTGCGTCTCCCGACTCGTGTCACACGCACGATGATCTTGTGCGGAGGCGGAGCATCGGCGCTTGCGTGATCTCCTCGCGCCGGGTTCAATGGCGCGGGGGGAATTCGAAATGCGTTCGTATCATTGCTCATTCGGCCGGGCGGCCCTGTTTGCCATCGTGTTTGCTCTGGGCGCGGCTCTGCTGCCGCAGCCCGCGCGCGCCGATCGCTGTGACGACCTCGCCAAGGAATTGAAGAACGGCATCGACGGCATCAAGATCGGACAGACCGCGGCGGGCACGGTCTATCTCGCCCATCCCAAGGCGCGCGAGCTCACGCTCGGCTGCTCGTCTAAGAACGTCAGCAATCAATTGTTCGGAAAAACCGACCGCAAGCCGCCGCCGGCCTTCATCGACCTGATGGCGAGCGCGGCGGCGATCGTGTTCACCTTGCCGAAGGACGACATGCAGCGCGGCGTCACACGCTGTTACCGCCGGCTCGGGATCTTCCGCGGCGACGACGTCGCCAGCCGCTACCGCCGGCTCGACATGCGCTGTGCCCGGACCAAGACCGAGTCCTCGATCACGATCAGCCGCAGCAAGGACCAATAGGCCGGCGTGACGCGACAGCCCTGTCGTTTCTGCGCCGGCGGCAGCGACCCGTTCACTATTCGCCGCGCCACCGACAGTTGCGGACAATTCGAGCGATCTGGTTGACGAAGTTTTCGTCAGGGATGGCCACGCTCATCGCAACACCAAGCGAGGAGCTGGACCATGTCCGTTTCGAGCGTTTCGTCGTCATCGCCGCCGCCCTCACCGCCGCCGGTCTCGACCGAGACGACCAAGCCGCAGACCCAAGACACGCAGACCCGGAATCAGACGCAGCAGAGCCAGGCCTTCAAGCCCGACAAGACCGGCGACGAAGCGGCCGCTGAAAAGCAGGCCTCCCGTCCGCCGCTGCCGCCCGGCCAGGGCACGCGCGTCGACATTCTCGCCTGACGATCCCACACCCTCAGGCCAACTTCGTATAGCGGCGGCGCCTCAGGCGTCCGCCGCTATACGTGTGATGGCATCGCCGATCCGACTCCACCCCTGTCCCATGATGTCGAACTGAAACTTGTTGCCCGGGAAGACGAAGCCGTCATGGACCATCCGCAGATGCGTGCCGCCCTCGACCGGCGTCAACGTCCAGGTCACGACGCTGTCGAGCCGTAAGCCGTAGGCCGGGTTGGAGTCCGAACCGCCCTTCCAGGAATAGCTGAGCAGATGCGGCGGCTCACAGGCGAGCACCTCGCAGTGAACGACGCCATCCCAGTCGCCCACCGGCTTGGTGCGGAAGGTGAAGCGATGCCCGGTGGCCGCGACGAAGTCGTTCGGCATCAACCATTTCGCGATCAGGTCGCTCGTGGTCAGCGTGCGCCAGATCTTGTCGGGCGAATGGGGCAGATGCTTCTCCACCACGATCGCATGCGTCTCACCCATCACTCGGTCTCCTTCAACAGTGCCTCGAGGCCGGCAATACGCTCATGCCAGAATGCGCGGTAATGACCGAGCCAGTCGACCAGCGGCGCCAGCCCCTTTGGCGCGACGCTATAATAGTTGTGGCGGCCGTCGCGCCGTTCGCTGACCAGCCCGGCGTCGCGCAGCGCCTTGAGATGCTGTGAGATCGCCGGCTGCGACACGCGCGAGCCCTGCACCAGGCCGGTGGCCGCCACCTCCCCCTCTCGCGCGATGCGCTCGAACACGGCCCGCCGCGTCGGGTCGGCAAGCGTCTTCATGACGGATGTCAGCTGGGCTTCGACGATCATGCCAGATGTATAAGCCAATGCTTATACATCGTCAAGCGCGGCGCCGCAGGGCTTCGCCTTCACGCATCCAGCGCCTTGTAGTGGCGGAAGATGCCGTCCTCGTTGAAGGCGATGCGGCGCTCGCTGGCGAGATAGGCTGAGATGTTCGGTCTGCGGGCGACGCGGTCATGCAGCGCGACGAGGCTCGGGATGTTGCGCTCGAACGCCATCATGCGCTTCGGGAACGCGTAGCGCAGGCCGGCGACGATCTGGAACAGCGACAGGTCGACATAAGTGAGCCTGCGCCCGATGACGTAGGCGCCACCGCTTTTCGACAGGAGCTGCTCGAAATAGCCGAGGAATTTCGGCACCCGCTCGCCCCAGAATTCGGCGGTGCGCTTCCTGGCCGGCGCACGCTGGTCCTCGTAGTACAGCGTCGGCCCCAGCGGGTGATGCGTGTCGTGGATCTCGACGACGAAGTCGGTCACGGTGAGCTGCAATTGATGCACCCAGAGCTGGCCGGCTTCGGCCTTGGGCGCAAGGCCATGGCGGCTGCCGAGAAACAGCAGGATGTTGGCGGTCTGGCCGATGACGCGGCGGCCCGCTCTCAGGAACGGTGGCGCGAAGGGCGGCGTGTCGCTGTCCGCCTCCATCATCGCCGTCATCGCACCGATGCCGTCCTCGCGCGCGACGTCGCGATAGGCGGCGCCCGCCTCCTCCAGCGCGAGACGCACATATTCGCCGCGGCCCTGGATCATGGGCCAGTAGTAGAGCTCGTAACGCATGGGCCATCCTCGCAGTGATGCGCCCACACGTTCGGCTCGGACGACGCAACGGACGCGGTGTTAGTTCGCCGCGAAGCAGTATAGCAGCCCGTCACCGCCCGTGCTCTTCAGATCGGCCTGGGAACAGCCGCCATCGGGCCCGCGAGAGATGGGAATTGTTCCACAAGCAAAGGCGCCGCGGATTGCTCCGCGGCGCCTGATGAGGGTCTCAAGTCAGGCTCAGCTGACCTGCTGGATTCCCGATAGCTGCCAATCGGCGCCGGCGTGGCGCAGGAAGGTCCAGATCTCGGTGACCTCCTGCGGCTGGTCGGAGCCGTCGACCACCCGGCCCGAGGCGCGCTCGATGGTCTTGTCGGCCAAGGTGAAGCGCATCGCGACCGTGGCGTAGTCCGCGCCATTCTCGCGCCAGGCTTCGGCGAGGTCACCCTGCAGCAGTTTCACGGCGCTGACCTTGTTGACCACGCCGCGGGCCTGGTTCTGCTCGAGATCGCGCTCGAAATACGAGGCCATCTCGGGCGTCGACAGCAGCCGCAGGCGGCCGACATCCTCGTTCGACCAGGCGGACTGGATCTCGCCGAGCAGCCGCTCGAACGCCTCGTAGTCGGCCGGCAGGATCTGCAGCGGCGGCGTGCTGCTGCCACCGCCGAAGCCACCGAAACCACCAAGGCCGCTCAGGCCCGAGCGGAGGCTCGGCTGGCCGTCGGTGGGCGACGGCGCCGGGCCGGCGGCATAGGCCGGCTGGTTGCGGCGCTGCCACCAGGCCATCGCCATGCGCACCAGGAACACCACCAGCAGGACCTGGAGGATCAGACCGATGATCGAGGCGAAGCCGCCGAGGCCGGAGAAGAGCCCGCCGCCGAACAGCATGCCGAACAGGCCGGCCCCCAGGAAGCCGGCAGCGAGACCGCCGAGCAGGCCACCCGCGCGGCCGCCGAACAGCCCGCCACGCGACGGCGCAGCCGTGTTGAAGCCGCCGGGCTGGCCGGGCTGGGTGATGGTGCGATTGAACTGCGACGCCGATCCCGGCGCGGTCGTGGTGGGAGGTGGCGCGGAGAAGGTGCGCGTGCCGCGGGAGCCCGAGCTGGAGCCGCCGCCGATCCGGGCGTCGGCCGCCGAGACGGCGAGCACCGTCGGCAGCGCCAGTGAAAGGGCCACGGCCATCGCCTTGAGGAGGCCGCTTTTGCGCTGCATGAAGCTCATCTGTGTTTCCCATAACTCCCCGGAATGGGGATGCCTGTAAGATGGGCACAACCGGCGAAAAGGGAAGGCGGCACGAGGCCGCGCGGCTGCGGCGCTGGGTCGCGGGATGAAGGCGCTCGGCCGCCTTGCCAAGGAACTCCGGTAACCTATTGCGGCGCCATGGTTTCCTTGACCGCCGCCACGAGCTGGCTGAGCGTGAAGGGCTTTGGCAGGAACGCGAACTGCTGGTTCTCCGGCAGGCTCTTCTCGAACGCATCCTCGGCATAGCCCGAGACGAAGATGATCTTGATCTCCGGATTGCGCTCGCGCATCGCTTTAAGCAGCGTCGGCCCGTCCATCTCCGGCATCACCACGTCGGACACCACGAGATCGAGCACGCCATCGCACTCCTCCAGCGCCTCCATCGCCTCGACGCCATTCGACGCCTCGATGACGCTATAGCCGCGCGAGCGCAGGCCGCGCGCGTTCAGCGCCCGCAGGCCCTCCTCGTCCTCGACCAGCAGGATGGTGCCCTGCCCGGTCAGGTCGGCGCGCGGCTTCGACGCTTCCGCTGCGGCCGGCTCCTTGGCGGCGCCGTTGACCGCGTGCGGCTCGGTCTGGACCTCCGGAACGACGATGTGCCGCGGCAGGAAGATCTGGAACGAGGTCCCCTTGCCGACCTCGCTGTCGACATAGATGAAGCCGCCGGTCTGCTTGATGATGCCGTAAACGGTCGACAGCCCGAGGCCGGTGCCCTTGCCGACCTCCTTGGTCGAGAAGAACGGCTCGAAGATCTTTTCGCGGATCTCGGCCGGAATGCCGGTGCCGGTGTCGCTGATCTCGATGCGGACGTAGTCGGCGACCGGCATGCCCTTGTAGGCGGCCTGCGCGACCTCGTCGGCCGAGACGTTGGCGGTCCGCACTGAGAGCTTGCCGCCGTCGGGCATCGCATCGCGGGCGTTGACCGCGAGGTTGACGACCACCTGCTCGAACTGCGAGACGTCGACCTTGACCGGCCACAGGTCGCGGCCGTGCACGAGGTCGAGCTTGACCTTCTCGCCGATCAGCCGGCGCAGCAGCATGGTGAGGTCCGACAGCGCATCGCCGAGATCGAGCACCTGCGGCCGCAAGGTCTGGCGGCGCGAGAACGCCAGCAGCTGCCGCACCAGCGTGGCGGCGCGGGTGGCGTTCTGCTTGATCTGCATGATGTCCTGGAACGACGGGTCGGTCGGCTTGTGCGCGTTCAGCAGGAAATCGTTGGCCATCATGATGGCCGAGAGCACGTTGTTGAAGTCGTGGGCGATGCCGCCGGCGAGCTGGCCGACCATCTCCATCTTCTGCGACTGGTTGATCTGGTTCTCCAGCGCGCGGCGCTCGGTGGTCTCGAGCAGATAGACGATCGCGGCTTCGGTCTCGCGCTCGTCCTCGTCGACGGCGGTGACGAAGAACTGGCCGAAGCGCTCCTTCGCGCCCTCCAGCATCACCTCGACCGGCGGAATGTCCGCCTGCCCTTCCGAGGCCTGGTTGATCGCCGCGATCAGGAGATGCCGGTCGCGCTGGCTGACGGTGCGGAAGATCGATTTCGCCGCGGCCACGTCGCCGCTGACGCTCTGCGCCAGCTTGGCATAGCGCGCATTGGCCCTGACGACGGCGCCGCCGCGGTCGACGGTCGCGATCGCCATCGGCGTGTGGTCGAAGAAGCGCATGAAGCGCACCTCGGCGGCGCGCTCCGGATCGGAGCGCTCGTCGCGGGCGCGGCTGATGACCAGGGTGCGCGACGACCCGGGCTTGCCGTCGGCGCCGAAGGCGAGCTTGTGGTAGAGCCGCGCCGGCATGGTCTTGCCGCCGCGCATCTTCAGGTCGATGTCGAACACCTCGGTGCGGACCTCGCCGGGCACCGCCACGATCGAGGTCAGCAACGACGCGCCGTCGCCGGAGACGACGTCGGCGAGCTTCAGGCCGCCGGAGCCGATCTCGGCGAGATCGTAGTCGAGCCAGTTGGCGAGCGTGGCGTTGACGTAGACGAGGCTGCCTTCGGGATTGACCGAGAAGAAGCCGCACGGCGCATGGTCGAGATATTCGATCGCATGCTGCAGCTCCTGGAACACGTCCTCCTGGCGCTCGCGATCCCGGGTGATGTCGGCGATCGACCACACTGCGTAGCGGGCATGGCGCTTGGTCTGGCCGAGCGGGCGCACGCGCATCCGCAGCCAGCGCCCCTGCGCGCCTTCGGCCGCAGTGATGCGCACCTCCTCCTGCTGCCGCTTGCCCTCGCGCGCCGCCTTGAGCAGGCGGAACACCGCTTCGGAGACGTCGGGATTGCCGATGAAGACGCGCTCGACGGGACGCGCTTCCTGCGCGGTCGCCGCTCCCGTCATGCTGAGATAGGCGGCGTTGGCGTAGACGACATGGCCGCGCGGATCGGTCACCGCGAGGCCATCGAAGGCGTGATCGGCGATCGCGCCCATCACCGGATCGTCGGTCGCCTTGTCGGCGAAGCGGACGATGCCGGCGGCGAACGCGAACAGATTGAACAGGCCGACGGTGGCGAGCAGCGACAGCAGCCCGAGAATGTAGGGCTGTGCCTGGGCGCGGCCGATCGTCATCAACGCGATCGCGACCGCGACGAGACCGAACGCCACCAGCAGGATCAGCAGAATGCTGCCGCTGCGGCGCGGCCGCTCCGGCAGGCCCACCTGATCCTGTAACCCATCGTTGTCGGAATCGGCGCTCATGGCTCGGGGACGCGACCTGTCGGCTGGGAGCCCCAGCCCGTTCGCGCGGCTCCCCCTTCCACCTGCCTGAATCGACGGGTCAAGCGCAAGCCCGTCAAGCCGATATTCCATGATTTATCCGTATTTTGCGGTCCGTCCGTGGACCGAATCGGTTGTCATCGCGGGCGCCCCGAGAGGTTGCGCCGCAGCCCCATCACGTAGCCGATGATCTCAGCGACGGCGTGATAATGTTCCACCGGGATCTCCTCGTCGATCTCGACCGTGGCGTAGAGCGCGCGCGCCAGCGGCACGTTCTCGACGATCGGGATGTCGTGCGCCTTGGCGACCTCCCGGATCTTGAAGGCGATGTTGTCGACGCCCTTGGCGACGCAGACCGGGGCCGACATGCCGCGCTCGTAGGACAGCGCGACCGAGTAGTGGGTCGGGTTGGTGATGATCACGGAGGCCTTTGGAACCGCGGCCATCATGCGCTTCTTCATGCGCTGCTGCCGGATCTGCCGGATGCGTCCCTTGACGTGCGGGTCGCCTTCCGACTGCTTGAACTCCTCCTTCATCTCCTGCACCGACATCTTCTGCCGCTCGTACCATTGCCGGTACTGGAACAGGTAGTCGCCGATCGCGACCAGCGCGAGCAGCGCGACCACCGAGCCCATCAGATGCGTGGTCAGCGACATCGTGACGCCGAGCAGCTCGCTGACGTCCATATGCAGCAGCGATTCCAAGCGCAGCCGCTCCGGCCACAGGATCATGACCATGACCGTGCCGAGCAGCACGAGCTTGAAGAGACCCTTGGCGAAATTGGCCGCGGCCTGCTTGCCGAACAGGCGTTTGGCGCCGGCCAAGGGCGAGATCTTGCTCAGGCTCGGCTTCATCGGCTCGCCCGACCAGACCAGGCGATGCTGCATCATGTTGCCGGCGATCGCCGCCAGCATCACCATCAGGATCGGCACGCCGATCGCCGCGATCACGGCGAACGACAGGCTGCGCGCCAGCGCCAGCAGGCCGGCGCCGTCGGTGTGGATCATCCAGGAATTGGCGATCAGGTTGCGCATCGGCACCAGCACCGCGGTGCCGATCGAGCCCGAGAAGGTCGACATCACCAAGGTCGCGGAGGCGATTACGAACCAGGTGTTGAGCTCCTGACTCTTGACGACGTCGCCGCGCTCGAGCGCCTGGTCCAGCCGCTTTTGCGTCGGGTCTTCTGTTTTGTCTTCGGAATCGGCCTCATCGGACATCGATCGGCCCCCTCACCGCGGCATCATCTCGTGCATGACGCCTTCGAAATAGCCGAGAAACGTTCCCATCATCGCGGTCAGGACCAGCGCGAAGATCAGGAAGCCGATCAGGATCGAGAGCGGCGCACCGACGAAATAGACCTGCATCTGCGGCATCAGCCGCGCCAGCACGCCGAGCCCGATGTTGAAGACCAGCCCGAACACCAGGAACGGCGCCGACAATTGCAGGCCGATCTTGAACGCCGTGGCAAAGGCCTTGGTCGCCAGCGAGGCGACGTCGCCGCTCGGGATCAATTCGCCCGGCGCGAAGATCTTGTAGCTGTCGCTGAGCGCCGCGATCACCAGGTGATGGCTGTCGGTCGAGAACAGCAGGGTCACGCCGAGCATGGTGAGGAAGTTGCCGATCAGGACGCCCTGCTGGCCCTGCGTCGGATCGACCGCGGTGACGAAACCGAGCCCCATCTGCTGCGCGATCACGGAGCCCGCGACCTGCAGCGCCGACAGCGTCACCCGCGCCGTCGCGCCGAGCACGATGCCGATCACGATCTCGTGCACCATCATCACCAAGAGCGGCGACAACGCCTGCAGGTCGACCTGATAGGCCTGACGGTGCAGCGGCAGCACGATCATCGTGAGC
Organism: Bradyrhizobium sp. SZCCHNR1051; assembly: GCF_032489615.1. Lineage (NCBI taxonomy): Bacteria > Pseudomonadati > Pseudomonadota > Alphaproteobacteria > Hyphomicrobiales > Nitrobacteraceae > Bradyrhizobium > Bradyrhizobium sp. SZCCHNR1051. Next base: position 246,052 of record NZ_JAUEYJ010000008.1, read on the forward strand.
AGCAGCGCGGTCGCGAGCTTGATGCGGACGGGGATGTTGACCTCGCCGAGGCCCGGCAGCAGCATCACCATCGCACCGACGCGCGCGAAGGCCAGCATGAACACGGCGGCCAGCGCCGGAAGGAAGGAAATATCGATGCGCATCGTCCGCCGTCACGGCCCTTTCGACCGCATGCTGGTGCGGCACGACGGTCTTTGAAGAGACAGCCTGCGACGAGACAGCTTGCGAAGAGTTCGCCCGAAAGGCCGCCAGCTCACGGCCGAAAGCAGCAGCGCCCCCCGCACTGCTCCTCGCGACCGCTCGCAGCGCCCTCACGCAGGCTAGCCCTGCTGCCCCGGACATTGCCTCATCCGCCGATGATTCGCGACGAGATCCGCATCATGTGCGAATGCAGGGCATCGGCCATGAACGGCAGCGCCAGCAGCAGCGTCACGAAGATCGCAATGATCTTCGGCACGAACACCAGAGTCTGCTCCTGGATCTGCGTCAGCGCCTGAAACAGGGAGACGACCACGCCGACGACGAGGCCGACCACCATCAGCGGCGAGGAGACCAGCACGATGGTCCAGATCGCATCGCGCGCCACATCGAGCGTTTCAGCTCCTGTCATGTCCTGTCGTTCCTCACTGTCGATCGGTTCCGGTCCGGCACCCGCCTCATCGCGCATCGCGCGCAGTCGCGGCAGACGGCAAATCCCTGATGCGTTACGAGCTGCGCCTAGATCGTCATCTTCATCACGTCTTCATAGGCCTGGATCACGCGGTCGCGCACCGACACCAGCGTCGACACCGCGACATCGGTTTCGGCGACCGCCGTGACGACATCCATGACGTTCGCCTTGCCCGCGGCCATCGCGACCGCCTGACTGTCCGACTTGCGTCCGGCCTCCATCACGCTGCCGATCGCATCCTTCAGCACCGCGCTGAACGACGGACCACCCTTGTCGGCGCCGTTGCCGCTGCCTAGCACGTCGCGCACGCGCCCGAGGCTGCCGAAGGCACCGCTCGAGCCGCCGGCGTCGAGCACGCGGGCGGAATTCGCATAGGCATTAGCTGCGGAGATTGGGGAGGCCATGACTTTCGTTCCTGTCCTAGGTCTTCAGAATGTCGAGTGTGCGTTGGATCATGCGGCGCGTGGCGCCGATGATGTTCAAATTCGCCTCGTAAGACCGCTGTGCATCGCGCATGTCGGTCATCTCGATGAGCGGATTGACGTTGGGGTACTTGACATTGCCGGACGCGTCCGCGGCCGGGTTACTGGGGTCGTATTTGACGCGGAACGACGATTGATCGGGCACCACCTTGCCGAGTGCCACCACCTTGGCGTCAAGCGCACGGTCGAGCGCCGAGGTGAATGTCGGGACCTTGCGGCGATACGGATCGCCACCCGATTTGGCGGCGGTCGAATCGGCATTGGCGATGTTCTCGGAAATGACGCGCATACGCCCCGCCTGCGCACGCAGGCCGGAGGTCGCAATGCTCATCGAGCGCAGGAAATCGCTGGAGTCGTTTGCCATGCTTGTCGGTCTCCGTCCTCAACTCCGGCTCAGGCCTTGCCGATCGCCGTCTTCAACAGATGCAGGCTCTTGCCGTACAACGAGGTTGCCGCGGCATAGTCCATCTGGTTGGCGGAGACCTTCAGCATCTCCTCTTCGAGGCTCACCGCGTTGCCGGCGGGCCTCGTCTGAAATCCGGCCTTGCGGTTCTGGTCGAAGCTCGCGCTCTCGCCCGACGACGGTGCGATGTGCGCGGTGCTGGTCCGGGTCAGCGACAGCGGCGCAAAGCCGCCGACCGCCTGGCCGGTTGAATCGAACTTCGGCTCAACCAGATCCTTCGGCTTGAAGTTGGGCGTATCCGAATTGGACACGTTCTCCGACAGCACGCGCTGGCGCTCCTGGTGCCATTGCATCTTGGTCCGCAACGCCGACAACACGGGGAGATCGTTGATGGACATGGCGCTGCTCGGTTATGTCCGGCTACCGGACGGTTTGGGTAGGTAGAAATTGCCGTGCATATGGTTAACAAGGAGTTAAGAAACGGTGCGATGCCCACCGGGACAATCCCGGGGTTTTGACGATTTCTTAGGAAAGTGCCGGGGTCCCAGCCGACCGATGCATCATTACGGGACGGCGCGGCTCGCCAAGAAGTCGTTTTGGCCCGGCCGATTCATGGGTTATTAAGAGGCCGAGCGGCAGTTCCTGCCGTCATGCGTTAACAGGTTGGTTCCGGTTCTGAAGCTCCGTTCGCTGCCGGCGATGCGTTGGACAGACGAGAGACTTCGAAAGGACGCGGTATTTGCCGGGGACAGAGATGCAGGCACTGACGTTCTTTTTTGCATTCGTGGCGGTGCTGGCTCTGATCGGCCTCGCCGCGTGGCTGGTCCGTCGATTCGCGGGCAATCGTCTCGGCACCAACCCGAATCGCGGCCGCATGCCCCGGCTTGCCGTAATCGATGCCGCCGCCGTCGATGGCCGCCGCCGTCTCGTGCTCGTGCGCCGTGACAACATAGAGCATCTTTTGATGATCGGCGGGCCGACCGACATCGTGGTCGAATCCAACATCGTGCGCGCCATGCCGGCGCGCGAGCAATTGCCGCAGCGGCCGGGCATCAATGAAGAGCGGCCGGCGGCGCGCATCGCGCCGCTGCCGGATGCGCCGTCCTGGGCCGACAACGAGCCGAAGACCGAGGCCGCCGAGCATGCCGAGCCGCAGATGCCGGAGCCGCCGCAGCGCCCGATGCGGCCGTCGTTCATCGATGAGGTTCGCCGCACGGGGCCGGCTGCTGCTGAGCGGCGTGAGCCGGCACCGGCATTCCCGCCGGAATCACCGCTCCCTCCGCGCCGTCCCGATCCCCGCCAGGACCTCCGGGCAGACGTCCGTGGAGAGCCGCGCGGCGGCGACGAAGCCCGCCTGGAGCCGCGCCCCGAGCGGGCGCCCCGCGGTGAACCGGTGATGCCGCGCCCGCTGCGCCCCGCCGAGCCGCAACGGCCGGCAGAGGCGCCGCGCCCCTCCGAGGGGCCCCGGCTGCCGCCGGTGCGGAGCGCTGAACGCGCAGCCGAGCGCGTCGAACGCGTGGCGGCGCCGCCGCTGCCGCCGATTGCGCAGATGCCACCGCCACCGCCCCCGCCGCCGGTTGCGCCGCCGCCCGCAGCGGCCGATCAGAGCGCCGAAGCCAATCTGGCCGAGATGGCGCAACGGCTCGAGGCCGCGCTGCGGCGTCCATCGGCCGATCCGTCGGCTGGTCCAGCCTCGGGTCCCCGGGCGGCCGCACGCAGCGAGCCGGCTCCGGCGCAAGCCGCACCGGTCAAGACCAGCTTCGAGAATCTGGAGGACGAGATGGCCTCGCTGCTCGGACGTCCGAAGTCGTCTCAGTGAGATCGCTGCTTCCCCCGCGTAGAGTTGTCTTCATCGCTGTTCTGACTGCCGCCGGTTTACTGGCGGGACGTGCTGCTGCGCAGGACATCAGCATCAATCTCGGCGCCGGCGGTGGCGGCGTCACCGAACGCGCGGTCCAACTGATCGCGCTGCTCACGGTGCTGTCGATCGCGCCGTCGATCCTGATCATGATGACGTCGTTCACACGCATCGTGGTCGTGCTGTCGCTGCTACGCACGGCGATGGGCACTGCGACCGCCCCGCCCAACTCGGTCATCATCGCGCTCGCGATGTTCCTGACCGCGTTCGTGATGGGGCCGGTGTTGCAGAAGTCCTATGAGGACGGCATCCGGCCGCTGGTCGAGAACCAGATCGGCGTCGAGGACGCGCTGCAGCGCGCCTCGGTGCCGCTGCGCGGCTTCATGCAGAAGAACGTGCGTGAGAAGGACCTGAAGCTGTTCATGGACCTCTCGGGCGAGCCGTCGCCGGCGACGCCCGACGACCTGTCGCTGCGCATCCTGGTGCCGGCCTTCATGATCTCCGAGCTCAAGCGCGCCTTCGAGATCGGTTTCCTGCTGTTCCTGCCGTTCCTGATCATCGACCTCGTGGTCGCCTCGGTCTTGATGTCGATGGGCATGATGATGCTGCCGCCGGTCGTGGTGTCGCTGCCGTTCAAGCTGATCTTCTTCGTGCTGGTCGACGGCTGGTCGCTGGTGGCCGGCAGCCTGGTGCAGAGCTACGGCGGGTAGGTTTCACCTGTCATGATGAGCGAGAGGCAGTAGGCTCGTGTCTCCCATTGAGGCGTACCCTCGATCAGTTCGCCCGGATTGGGCTTGCGACGGGGCGCGATGTGGAGGAGCCGCGCAACTCGACGCGAGCTCGCTGTATGATGTGCCAGCCACCGCTCAAACCAAGCGCGGCCATGATCGCCGCCACAATGAGATCCGGCCACGCCGTGCCGGTGCCGAACACACCGGCTGCGGCCGCGAGTACGGCGATGTTGCCGAGCGCATCGTTCCGGGAGCAGATCCAGACCGACCTCATATTCGCGTCGCCGACGCGGAAACGGTAGAGCATGACGGCCACGCCTGCATTGGCGACAAGAGCGAGCATGCCGACGACCCCCATCGTCCTCGCCTCCGGGAGGGTGCCTGCAATTGCGTGCCAGACAGTGGAGGCAAGGACAAGGACGCCAAGCAGGACGAGCGACCAGCCCTTCAGAAGGGCGGCGCGTGCTCGCCAGGTCAACGCGAGTCCCGCCACTCCGAGGCTGATCGCATAGTTGGCCGTATCACCGAGGAAGTCGATTGCGTCCGCCTGCAGCGAGGCCGACCCGGCCGCCACGCCTGCTGCGATCTCGGCCAAAAACATGGCTCCGTTGATGGCCAACGCAATCCAGAGCGCACGACGCCAGCGGGGGCTGTCCAGTTCCCTCGGAGGGGAAGACGAACAGCAGTCATCATGACAACCAGCCATATCGTCGCCTCTTACAAGATGATGCGACGTCCTATATGGACCCTGTAGCCACTACAGGGTCAAGCCATGTCACGACTGACCATCGGAGACCTCGCGAAGCGGACCGGCACCAAGGTGGAGACGATCCGATACTATGAGCGGATCGGTCTGCTACCGGTTCCGGCGAGAACCGAGGGCAACTACCGAGCCTATGACAACGACCAACTGGGGCGACTGAGCTTCATTCGGCGTGCCCGCGATTTGGGCTTCTCCATCGACCAAGTCCGTGACCTGCTGGATCTCGCCGATCAGCGAGACCGCTCGTGCGAAGCGGTTGACGTCATCGCAGGCCAACACCTGGCAGAGATCGAACGCAAGATCTCAGACCTCGTGGCGCTGCGTGACGAACTTGCCGATGTCATAGGGCGCTGCAAGCACGGCACCGTTGCCGACTGCCGCATCATCGAAGCGCTTGCGCCGCATCGCTCTGACTGAACGAACAAGACAATTACCGATCCACTGGCTTCGCAAAGCAGTCTCGAACTTTCGTCTTGGCGCGCTTCGGACGGATTCAGAATCGCTCACCCCACGACATCGTACTGCTTGCTCAGCTCGTCGCTGATCTTCACCAGCGTCGACATGCTCTCCGGATAGCCGGGGCGCGTCGCCGTGCCGGGATCGGCCTTGGCGCAGAGCTCCCATTTGGTGCCCCAGCGGAGCACCGAGATCGCCATGCCGTCGCGACAACCGACCCGCGCCTTCAGCTCCGCCTTGGCCATCGCGATGAGCTCGGCTTCGGTCTTGGTCGGCTTCGTCATGTCGCCAGGTCCTCCGGCTCCACGCCTTGACGCACGACGTCATCGACCCGCGATCGCCTGCTTGACGCCCTGGATGCGCGGCAAGGCGCCGGTCGCCTCCGACGGGGCCTTCGCAGCATCCTTGGCGCCGTCCGGTCCTTTGCCGGTGGCATCCGGGAAGCGCGCCCGCATGTCGCGCAGGAAGCCGTCGAGCGTATCGACACTCGACGCCATCTTCGCGATCTGGGCAAACTCGGCGCTGGAGCCGCTCGCCGGCTTGCTGGCGACGTCGAATGCGATCTTGTCGGCCTCGCCGGTCATCAGCGGCGCATATTTCTCGCGGAAGCGGGCGAGGCCGATGGCGTCGTCGGCGAGCGCATAGCCGACCACGGCGCGCAGGATGTCGCCGCGCTCAGCCGGATTGAGCGGGCGGAAATCGCGCCAGCGATCGCCGTAATAGAGCTCGATCTGCTCGGACGCCTCGCGCCAGCGCCGCGACGCCCAGTAGATGTCGGAGCGCAGCCGGATCGCCTCGCGGCCGCTGATGTTGCTGATGATGTCCAGTCCGAGGTCGTAACGCCCGATGTCGCTGTTGGCGCGGGCTTCCAGCAGCAGCCGCTGCTGGCGCAGCTCGCCCGCGAGATCGGCGATGCGCGTGGTGCGCAGCGCCTCGATGGCGCGTTCGGGCTTGCGGTTGGTGAGATAGACCATGGCGAGACGCGCGGCGACCTGGGCGCGCGCCGCGCCTTCGAGGCGGTGGTCGACCTGGTATTGCAGAAGCTCGGCGGCCTGATCGAGCAGATCGATGCCGACCAAGCGGTCGGCGAGCTTGCGGATCATCTCGTCGCCGCGGCGGCCGATCGGCGTCAGCTCGCGAAACCCGTAGAAGATGCTGAGCGCATCGACCGGTGGCAGCTCGTCGGCCTTGCCGTTCAGGAACAACTGCGAGAACAGGCGGGAGGCTGCATCCTGGGCCTGCCGCGCCAAATCGGAGTTGGGCATCAGGCGGGTGGCCTGACGCGCGGCCTCGAGCGAGTCCGCATAGCGCCCCGCCTCCTCGTAGAGCTGCGCCATCATCTGCAACGTCTGCACCTCGATGGCGTCGCCGCGCCAGATCGCCTGCAAGGTCTCCAGCTCCTTCCGCGCGTCCGGCGGCTTGATCTCGCCGCGCTTCTGCAGAAGCTTGATCTCCAGCAGCTTGGCCTCCGCGGCCGCAAGGCGGTCGTCGGAATTGACGGCGAAGCGATAGTCGTCGAGCGCATCCTTCTCCTGCGCCATCGCCTCGGCGAGCCGGCCGCGCAGCACGGCGATGTCGGGCTTCATGTCCGCGGGCACGCCGATCACGTCGAGCTCGGCGCGCCGCTTGGCGGCGCCGGCGAAATCCTTGATCTCGAGCGCCGACTTCATCGCATCCGCGATCACGACGCGCTGCAGGTCGAGCGGCAGCGAGGCGATGGCGAATTCGACGTTCTTCAGCTTCTCGCGCGCGTCGGCAAACTTGCCCTGGCGGGCGAAGGCGAGGCCCTTCCACATCTGCGAATCGAAATTATTGCCGATCGACGGAGTGGCGAGATCCTTGAGTCCCTGGTCCGGCCGGCCCATCAGGATGCTCGCCACCGCGTGGATCATCAGCATGGCGGTCTCGTCGGTGCGCGGGTCGGCGTCGGAAATCATCAGATTGGTGACGCCGCGCGCTTCCGGATACATCGCTCGCGCCATGTAGAAGCGCGCCAGCGCCAGCCGCGTCTGCGCCCGCCGCTCCGGCTCGGCGTTCGCCGCGGCCTTGATCAGCAGATCCTCGCGCGGCACGAACGGCTGGGTCTGGTTCTGCTGCCATTCGTCGATGTCGAACATCGGCCGTACGGCGGTCGGCGCCCGCTCCGGCGAGAAGCCGATCGACGACAGGGTCAGCCCGCCCGGCCGGCCGAGGATCACCTTGTCGGGCGCGATCTCGACGGCGACGTCATCCGAATTCGGACGCACCGCGATGCCGTGGATCGAATCGAGCAGCGACAGGTCGACGAAATCCTGGCGCTTGATGAAGCCGCGGATCGGCGGCGGCGCCGTCACGACCAGCAGCGTGTCGCCGGCATCCGGGTCGGTCAGCCGGTGCAGCATGCCGGCTCCGGGATTGGCGAGCGGCACCATGACATTGGCGAGCGCGGGATCGGTGACGTTGCGCATCACCATCAGCGGCTGCTGATTGGTCAGGCCCTTGTCGGCGAATGACAGGTTCCAGCTGCGCCCGCCATCGTCGCTGCCGAGCGAATGCATCTGCGGGCGGTTGAGACGGATCCGGATCGCCTGCCCCTTGTCGAGCGGCATCCTGTTGACCTCGCCGATGATGGCGCCGCCCTTGGCGCGGATGGGCTCGACGTCGACGGGCTTGGTCGAATCGAACACCATCCATACCGTGTCGCCGCGGCGGAACAGCGCCGCCGGCGTGACCTGGCCGAAGCCGAAGGTGAGCCGCAGGCCCTCACTGTCGCGCAGGGCCTCCAGGGTGGCGGCTCCATTAGCTGCCTTCTCGGCCGGCTTGGTTTCGGCGGCCTTGGTTTCGGCAGACTTGATCTCGGCAGACTTGGTCTCGATAGGCTTAGCGGCTTCGGCTTTGCCCGCCTCCGGCTTCATCGCCTCGGACTTCGCTGGCTCGGATTTGGCTGCTTCGGATTTGACAGCTTCAGGCGCAGCAGCTTCAGGCTTGGGGGCCTCGGGCGCGGCTTCGGCCTTCGCGGCGGCCGGCGCGGCAGCAGCCGCTGCCGACGGCGCAGGCTCGGCTGCGAGCTCGGTGGCTGGCGCCGCGACCGCAGGCGCCGGCTTGGTCTCCGTCTTTATCTCCTTGGCGATGGTGTCGGAGGTCGGCGGCACGATCTCGGGCTGCGCAGCCTGCTTCGGCTTGTCGCCATTGGGTTTGCTGCCGTTGGGCTTCTCGGCCGCGGCCGCCTTGGCGCCCGGCAGCGTGTCCGAGGAGACTGCGGAGACCTTCTTGTCCGGCTGCTGATAGGCGACGTCGATGTTGTAGTTCTTCTCCTCGCGGAAGGCGCGAACGTCGACCTCGCCGACCAGGCCGAGCTCGACGACGGTCCTGCTGCCGTCGATGCGCTGGTTGATCGCGGCGACGTTCGGCGGCGCGACGAGCTTGGCGTCGGCGAGATCGAAGGACAGCGGCGCGGTGAAGAACAGCGAGAGCTTCTGGTCGTTGAGCACCGAGGAGATGCCGACACCGTCGGGGATCTCGAACACGAAGCGCACGAAGGTCGGCTGCACCAGCGCGCGCACGCGGATCGGCGGCCGCTTCTTCGATTCCGCCTCGGCGCGCTGCAGCCGCAGCGCCCGTTCGGCGGCGCGCGCTCGCTCGGCGAGCTCGCGCACGACCTCGGCCGGCAGCGGCGGCGGCGGGCCGGTCCAGCTGTCGGGCAACAGATCGATGAAGACGCGTTCGCCCGCGGTCATGGTGTTGACGCGGACCTTGCGCGACAGCGACAACCGCAGCGCCGAGCCGTCGGGGTCGCCGCGGGCCGATGAGATGTAGTCGGGCGCCGCATCCACCCAGCGGTCGATCGGAACGGTGGCGGCGCGATCGAACCTGATCAGCAGAATCGAGCCGGCGGTGGTGACGTCGGCGCTGATGTCCTCGGCGAATTTCAGCACCAGCCGCGCATAGCCGTCCTGAGCCGACAGGCTGGCCTCGCCCGGCACCGGCGCAGCGCCTGCCGCGACCGTGGACAGCACCAGGCCGATGACGATGGCCGACAGCAGCGCAAGGCCGGCGCGCGCCCGTGCGCGGGCCTTCGAGCGCAATCCAATGGGAGTCGTGCGCGCCATGGTCACAAGCTTCCGGTTCGACATCCGCAACTTGACGGATACGCCTGCCCCGCCACGCCGGAAATCTAGGTGCCGGCGTTTAAGGGCGCATTAAACATGCGGCTCAATTGCTCTTCACAGGCACGATCTTGCCTTCGATCTTCGGCAGCTCGGCGCTGGTCTCGGGCCTGTCGGCGCCGGCCCGGCGCGCCAGCTCGACGGTGAGCCGTTCGGCCGCCTCCGGCGTCATCAGTCCGAGAATGTCGGACATCTTGCGTGGCGCGATCTGCGAGGCGATCTCGATCAGGACGGACATCTCGAGCCGGTCGAACACCTTGGCGGCATCCTTCGGCTTCATGCCCTCGTACATCGTGACGATGCTCTTGAAGCGGGCGTTGTCGGCCTCGGTCTTGGCGGCCTGCGCGCCGGAGATGCGGCCCTCGATCGCCTTCATCTCCTCGGTCTTGGATTGGATGCGCTGCTCCGCGGCGCGCAACAGGCTCTCGCGGATGTCGATCTCTCTCGCACGCGCGTCAAGCTCCTGGCGACGCGACTGCAGCCGCTCGAGGATCGCCTTCTCCGCCGGCGACACCTGCTGCTGGTTCTCCTCGGGCTTGATCACCACGCCCTCGGGCTTAGTGTCCGGAGCGGCGGGCTTGGGCGCCTCCTCCTTCTTCTCCTTCGGTGCGCCGTGCGTGGAGCCGGTGACGATGTCATTGTCCTCGCGGCCCGGATAGCCCAGGTTCTCCTGGGCCCAGGACCGCTTGGTCGGGTGAGGGTCATAGTCGAAAACGTAGCCGCCATCGATCACGAGGCCGGCCACCTTCAGGACCGCAAGGCAGGCCACCGCGATCAGGACGACGGGAATGACGCGGATGTTACGAAACGCATTCATGCGGCAAGGCCACCAGTCCTTCGACGTTCGGAGAATGCCTGGGCCGCGGCGGCAACCGCCTTGGCACCGGAGACGCGCACCGGCTCGGTCGTGATCGCCGGCACCGGCGCAGGCGCCGGCTCGGGCGCGGCTTCAGGCGAGGTGATGGGTCGCGCGGCACTGGCGATGCGCGACAGCCGGCGCACCACGCCGTCGCTCTCGGCGAGCTGCTTGCGCAACTGGTCGGACATCTGCGTCGCGGCGGCGAGCTGATTGCCGAGATTGTCGTTGACGTCGCGCACGGCGAGCTTGAGGCCGCCAATCGCCCGCTCGGCGATCTCGGTCGCGGTGATCAGCTCCGCGATCACGGCTTTGAGCGAATGCTCATCCGCCTTCAACCGCTTCAGCCTGGAATTCAGCAGCATGCAATAGCCGATGGTCAGCACCAATAGGACCGCCACCAGGCTTTCGATGATCAATCCGAGGGAGTGGTTCATTGGGCCTCCATCAACTTGTTCTGGCCTTCGGAGCCTTCGAACATCGCAAGGGTCGTATTCGGCTTGCGCAAATTCTTGGTGACACGGATCGCGACGCGGTCGCCGACCCGGCCCATCCGCCCCTCCGTCAGCATGGTGCTGCCGCAGCGGACCGCGACCAGCGCATCGGGACGGATGTCGAGCGGCAGGGTGTCGCCGACCTTCAGCTTCATGAGCTGCTTCAGCGGCACGTCGGCCTCATAGAGCACGGCGTCGACGGCGATCTCGGCCTTGGTGATCTCGGTGGCGAAGTGGCCTTCCCAGACGGGATCGCGGCCGAACTTCTCACCCATGAACATCTGCAACAGCACGGGCCGGATCGGCTCGATCGTCGCGTAGGGCAGCAGCAGCTCGATGTTGCCGCCGCGGTCTTCCATGTCGATCCGCAGCTTCACCAGGATCGCGGCGTTGGCGGGCCGGCTGATCGCGGCAAAGCGCGGATTGGTCTCGAGCCGATCGATGGTGAAGCGCACCGGCGACAGCGGCCGGAACGCCTGCTCGGCGTCGCTCAGCACCACCTCGATCAGGCGCTTGACCAGGTTGGTCTCGATCGTCGTGTAGGGGCGGCCCTCGACGCGGAGCTGGGTGTTGCCGCGGCGGCCGCCGAGCAGCACGTCGATGATCGAATAGATCAGGGTCGAGTCGACGGTGGCGAGCCCGAAATTCTCCCACTCCTCCGCCTTGAACACCGACAGCACGGCCGGCAGCGGGATCGAGTTCATGTAGTCGCCGAAGCGCACCGAGGTGATGCGGTCGAGCGAGACTTCGACGTTGTCGGAGGTGAAGTTGCGCAAGGAGGTCGTCATCAGCCGCACCAGACGGTCGAAGACGATTTCGAGCATCGGCAGACGCTCGTAGGAAACCATCGCCGAATCGATGATGGCGCGAATGCCGGAATGGTCGTCGAGGCTGACCTCGCCGGCGGTGAAGCCGAGGAGATTGTCGATCTCCTCCTGCGACAGCACCCGCTCGCCGCCGTTCTTGGTGGCGCCGAAATCGCGGCTGCCGTCCTCGACCATCGCGGCCCATTGCAGGGCCATCGATTCGGTGAGTTCATTGGCTGCTGCGGCTTCCGCGGCCTCTGTGGGATCCTCCGAGTCGAGCGAGGCTTCCCATTGCGCGGCTATCGCATCTTGGTCGACTTGATCGTTGCCCGCCATGATCGTTGAGCTTCTTTGCCTTACTGGACCACGATTTCCTTGAACAACACCGCGTTGACCTGGTTCGGCGCCAGCGCGACGTTGACCCGCTTGGTGAGCTCCTCCTTGAGCCTGAACAGGCCCGCCGAGCCGTTGAGGTCGCTCGGCCGGAGCTCGCGCAGATAGGTCTGGAAGATGTCGGTGACGCGCGGCAGCGTCGGCTTGATCGTCTCGACCTGCTTCTCCTCCTTCACCTCCAACACGATCTTCACTTTCAGATATTGGACGCGGTCGCCGGGATTGCCGACCAGGTTGACGAGAAGGTCCGGCACCTCGACGAAGGCCGGCGGCTTCGGCGGCGGCGCCGCCTCGGCGTGATGCTCGTCGTTCTTGTGGCTGAAGAAGAAGAAATAGGCCGCACCACCGACGCCGAGCAGCGCCAGCGCGCCGACGACCATGATGATCAGCTTGAGCTTGCTCTTCGGCGAGCCTGCTTGCTCCTCGCCTTCGCCTGCTCCGGCGTCGTTCTCGGCCATGGCTTTCGGATCCTTCCGGAAAATCGAGCCGATGCCGCCAGAAAGCTTAATGACGCGAAACCAACGCTCCCAGCGCATCTGCGCTTTGTTGAGGGAACGCTACGGTAACAATGGTTAACGGAAGCTTTCTTTTGCCGAGGCGGTGGGAAAAACTTGCCGGGCAATTATGGTTAGCGAGACGTTATTGCCGGGCGCTCTGAACCCGGGCTTAAATCCAAATCGTTGATTTATCGATAGATTCAGAGTTGGCACGGCTTTCGCTGTACCCCTTGCGAACCCGCCGGCTTGGGAGAGCTGAACGGTTCGTTGAAGACCCGGTCGAGACCGCCTTGGGAGAGGTGCCGCGAACGGGATTCGTTAAGAGGGGAGATCGACCGGTGGAGAATGCGCTTCTCATCGGATTGTCGCGGCAGATGGTGCTGGAGCGGCAGCTCGACGTCGTTGCCAACAACGTCGCCAACGTCAACACCAACGGCTTCAAGGCCGATCAGCAGCTGTTCGAGGAGTATCTCTCCTCCGGCGCGCATGAAGACAATTTTCCGGGCGCCGCCCGCAGGGTGTCCTATGTCCAGGACCGCGGCACCTATCGCGACTTCTCGCAGGGCTCGATGCAGCGCACCGGCAACGCGCTCGACGTCGCCGTCACGGGCGACGGCTTCCTGACGGTGCAGACCGCGGCCGGCGAGCGCTACACCCGCGACGGCAACCTGCACATGAACAACCTCGGCCAGCTCGTCACCTCCGCCGGTGACCTGGTGCTCGGCACCGGCGGTCCGATCGTGTTTCAGCCGACCGACCACGACATCAACATCTCGCCCGACGGCACCGTGACGGTGGTCGAGGGCGTCAACCGCACCGACTCGATCCGCGGCAAGCTGCGCATCGTCAACTTCGCCGATCCGCAGGCCGCGCAGAAGCAGGGCAACAACCTCTACGCCGCCGCCGCCGGCGCCATCCCGCAGCAGAACACCAAGTCGACCATCCAGCAGGGCTACATCGAGAAGTCGAACGTCAGCGCGGTCGGCGAGATGAGCAAGATGGTCGAAGTGATGCGCGCCTACACCCAGGTCGCCAACATGCTGCAGGTCCAGAGCGACCTGCGCAAGAACGCGATCGAGAAACTCGCCGACGTTCCGGCCTGACAGATCTTGAAGGAGACGTGACATGCAGGCGCTTCACACCGCTGCGACCGGAATGGCGGCACAGGAACTCAACGTTCAGGTGATCTCCAACAACATCGCCAACCTCCGCACTACCGGCTTCAAGAAGCAGACGGTGGCGTTCCAGGACCTGATCTACGAGCACATGCGCCGCGTCGGCGCGCAGTCGTCGGACCAGGGCACGATCCTCCCCGTCGGCATCGACATCGGCGGCGGCGTCAAGACCGTCGGCACGCCGCGCTCGATGACGCAAGGCACGCTGTCGCAGACCGGCAACGATCTCGACCTCGCAATCTCGGGCGAGGGCTTCTTCAAGATCCTGATGCCCGACGGCACCTTCCAATACACCCGCGACGGCACCTTCCAGATGGACAATCAGGGCCGCATCGTCACCGCGCAGGGCAACCCGGTGCAGCCGACGATCACGATCCCGCAGAACGCCTCGGGCATCACCGTCAACGCCCAGGGCCAGGTCTCGGTGACGCTGCCGGGCTCGACCACCTCGAACATCATTGGCCAGCTCCAGGTCACCCGTTTCATCAACAAGGCCGGCCTGCAGCCGGTCGGCAACAACCAGTTCACCGACACGCCGTCGTCGGGCGCACCGCAGGACGGCGTCGCCAACCAGGATGGCCTCGGCAGCATCACCCAGGGCAGCCTGGAGCAGGCCAACGTCGATGTCGTCAGCGAGATGAGCGAGCTGATCGCCGCCCAACGCGCCTATGAGATGAACGCCAAGGTCATCTCGGCCGCCGACCAGATGCTGCAGTCGACCACTGCGCTGTTCCGCTGAGGTTCGAAGGGAGATCGCCATCATGACCCGCACCGTCCGTCCCTTCCTGCTCGCAGCCGCCCTGCTCGCCTCGACCGCGCTGTCGGCGCTGGCCGGCGAGGCCGACGACCAGATCAAGGCGCCCGTGCTGCGCTCCACCGTCAACGTCACCGGCGACATCGTGCGCGTCGGCGACCTGATCGACAATGCGGGCGTCGCGGCCAACATCGCCGTCTACCGCGCGCCCGATCTCGGCACGACCGGCGTGCTGCCGGCCGCGCAGGTGATAGCGACCCTGCGCACCCACCAGGTCATCGGCGTCGAGGTCCGCGACATCAAGGAGGTCGCGGTCACGCGGCTGGCCCGCGCCATCGACGCCAAGGAGATCAGCACTGCAGTGGCCCAGGCGCTCGATCACCGCAACGGACTTGGCGATGCCGCGAATCTCAGCATCAGCTTCGACCAGCCGGTGCAGGATCTCAAATTCGAGGCCTCGACGTCAGGCACGCTGGCGCCGACCAGCGCCCGCTTCGACCCCCGCAGCGGCCGCTTCGACATCACCTTCGAGCTCGGCCATGCCAATGGCGCGAGCCCGACCAAGCTGCGTTACACCGGCACGGCGATCGAGACCGTCGAGGCCGTGGTGCTGACCCGCAACATCGATCGCAACGAGATGATCCGCTCAGGCGACCTGCAGACCGAGCGGCGGCCGCGCGCCGAGCTCGGCGGCGGCGAGCCTGCCTCGCGCGAGCTCGCAGTGGGCATGCAGATGCGCCGCGCGGTGCGCGCCGGCCAGGCGCTGAAGACCACCGACCTCGCCAAGCCCGACCTCGTGCAGCGCGACCAGGCGGTCACGCTGATCTACCAGACCGCCGGCATCTATCTCACCACGCGCGGCAAGGCGCTGGAGTCGGGCACCGAAGGCGACGTCGTCAGCGTGCTCAATCTGCAGTCCAAGCGCACCGTGACCGGCCGCGTCTCGGGTCGCGGCCAGGTCTCCGTCGACATCGCCGTCGCCAAGCCGGCGCAGACCTCCGAAGCCGACATCGCCGCGCCCGTCGCCGTCGCCAGCCGCCTTCCCACCTCCGCCACCCCGAAAGCCGAGTAAGTTTCATGTCGAAGTTCAAGTTTGATGGTCGGGGCGCCTCGAGCCTGCGCCGGGTTGCGCTGGTCTCGGTCTCCTTCGCAGTGCTGTCGATCGCCGGCGGATGCTCCTCGATCGACCGGCTGTCGCAGATCGGCGAGCGGCCGAAGCTGACGGAGATCGACAACCCGACCACACAGCCGGGCTACAAGCCGGTGCAGATGCCGATGCCCAAGCCCGAGACGGTGTCCTACGCGCCGAACTCGCTGTGGCGCAACGGCTCGCGCGCCTTCTTCAAGGACCAGCGCGCCCGTCAGGTCGGCGACCTCCTGACCGTCACGGTCAGCATCTCCGACAAGGCCAATTTCGCCAACGAGACCCAGCGCAGCCGCACCAACAAGGAGGATTCGGGCATCACCGACTTCATCGGCGCGAAGACGCTCGGCGTGCAGGCGCAGAAGGTGCTGCCCGGCCGCATCCTGACCGCCGACGGCACCTCGTCCTCCGACGGCAAGGGCACCATCCAGCGCTCGGAATCCCTGACCACCAGCGTCGCCGCGGTGGTGACGCAGGTGCTGCCGAACGGCAACCTCGTCGTCGAAGGCAAGCAGGAGATCCGGGTCAACTACGAGATCCGCGAGCTGATCGTGGCCGGCATCGTGCGGCCCGAGGACATCCAGAGCGACAACACCATCGACTCCACCAAGATCGCCCAGGCCCGTATCTCCTACGGCGGCCGCGGCCAGATCTCCGACGTCCAGCAGCCGCGCTACGGCCAGCAGGTGATGGACATCCTGCTGCCGTTCTGAGGCGAAGATCACATCGAAAGGCCGGGCGGATCCAACCACACCCGGTCGCCGCGAAAGCTCCGACCTGAATGTCTTGGGTCGGCAATCGGACAAGGATGAAGAGACACGATGAAAATCCCTCCCCGGAGGGTCAGACAAGGACTTGGCCGAGCGCGACACTGGTCATGAGATGATCCGCAGCCGCCGCCCTTCTCTGAAAGCGAGCTCCCACATTGCCCAATGCGAACCTAGGCGCAGCGGGCGATGTATACACGGCCTCCGGTAGCTCCCCTGCCGGAGGCCGTGTTCGTTTACTTGCCTAGACAAGTGTCGTTCACTTGGCGATCAACTGAGAGCCTGCTCAGCATTTTCCCTGTTGCAGAACGTACCAAAAATGGTACATTTCAATGAAACGGCTACCGGCGTTCTTCTACGCGCTGCCATCCGGCCGCGAACCCGTCCGGGACTGGCTCAAGGAATTGCCTGCCGAGGATCGTCGGATCCTCGGCGAGGATATCAAGGACGTCGAGTTTGCTTGGCCGATCGGGCTTCCTCTGTGTCGGCCATTGAGTCATGGACTGTGGGAGGTTCGCAGCAGCCTCACGCAGGGCCGGATCGCCCGTGTGATCTTTTGCTTGCGAGACGGCCGGATGATCCTGCTCCATGCCTTCATCAAGAAGAGTCAGAAGACTCCGGCATCCGATATCGAATTGGCCGTCAAACGCATGAGAGACATTTCGTGATGCGCGCACCTAAGACTGCCGGCAAGGTCGGCTCTGCCTTCGACGACTTTCTGAAGGAGGACGGTCTCTACGAGACCGTGACGGCGCGCGCGATCAAGCGCGTGCTGGTACGGCAGCTCGAGGAGCTAATGAAGCGCGAGGCGATCTCCAAGACCGAGCTGGCGGCCCGCATGGAGACCAGCCGCGCCCAGCTCGACCGGCTGCTCGATCCCGACAATGAATCCGTCACGCTCGGCACGCTGGCGCGCGCCGCCAGAGCCGTAGGCCGTCATCTGCGCATGGAGCTCGTCTAGCTGGAGCGGAGCAACGCCCCGCTCAGAGATCGGCAGGTCTTCCTCGACGCGGGATCACATGAACGCCGCCTCGACCACACCGAGGCCGTCCAGCTCCATCCGCACCCGGTCGCCCGCGCTCAGCCATATCGTCTTGACCAGGCTGCCGGTCAGCACGAGCTGTCCGGCCTCGAGCCCGTCACCACCGGCGGCAAGATGATTGGCAAGCCAGGCCAGCGCGTGGACCGGATGTCCCAGCACATCCGCACCGGTGCCCTCGCCGACCAGGGTGCCGTTGACGATGGCACGGCCCTGCACCGCGGCCAAGTCCGCTACGGCAGCGCGCGGGAGCGCCGGGCCGAGGACGCAGCCGGCAGCAAAGAAATCGTCGGCGACGAGCGTCGGCGCCCCCAGCGTCTGCCATTGCACATAACGGTCGTCGACGATCTCGATCGCCGCATGACAGTCGCCGATCGCCTCGACGACACGATCCATGGTGAACGGCGCGTCCAACGGCAGCAGGTCGTGCTTGAGCCGCACGGCGATCTCGCATTCGACGCCCACGCGGACGAAGTCGGCCGTGCGCAATCCGACCCCCGTCTGGTGAACGCCGCGCGCGAACACCCCGCCGGAGCAGGGATGCGGAATACCAAGATAGTCCTGCATCACCTTGCTGGTGCAGCCGATCTTGTAGCCAGCGAAGTCACCGGCCTGTTCGGCGAGCAGCCAATGGACTTCACGCTGGATCTCGTAGCCGGCAGCTTCATCCTTCGGCTGAAGCTGCGGCGGCAGAGCGCCCAAGGGCGCCCGCCGCTTGCGGGCATCTACAATCAGTTGCGCAGCGGCAAGGATCTCGTCTGCTCCCATGGCCCTTCAACTCCCCTGGCCCGCGGCCCGAACCGGCATCGCAGGATTTATGGTGAACGGATTGTTTATTAACGAGATTTTGGCTCCCATCTCAGCTTCATCAACAATTTGAGACGGCGCGGCCACGGGCGCAAGCAGCACTTTCAACCGACCAGCCGCCCATAACCAGTACCTCGCTCATCGGAATTGCCGTCTCTGCGCCGATATCCCGGACGCGGTATGGCAGAGCGCGATGGCGAGGCCATGTGAGGCCATGTCAGGACCAGCCGAGCGGCGCTTCGCGCGCTGACGCTCAACTCGCCTCGCCCGTTGCGGCCATCGAGCTCTCGTCACGTGTCGTGAGCCAGGGCAGCTCGAACTGGCAGGTCAGCCCGCTCTCGGCAAATGTGCGCTGCAGATGCCTGACCGTGCGGGTCAGCAGCCGGCTGCCGAAGCCGACCACCGGAGGCTCGCGCGCCGGCGGGCCGCCGCTCTCCTGCCAACGGACATGCAGCGCGTCCTGGGCCAACGACCAGCTGACATCGACGTGACCGTTGGGCGTGGTGAGCGCGCCATATTTGCTGGCGTTGCAGGCCATCTCGTGGATGACGAGAGCCAGCTGCGTCGTCAGCTCGACCGGGACCAGGATGGCGGGGCCGCTGGTGGCGAGTTGATCCGGTGTGCTGGCGAACGGCGCGACCTGACTCCTGATGAGGGCGGCGAGATCGGCGCCCTGCCAGTCGTTCTCGGCAAGGCTCGTGTGCGCCGTCGCTAGCGCATGCAGGCGTGACGTGAAGTCGCGGACCTTGGCGTCGTGCCGCGGCAGCAGCTGATGCGCCAGCGATTGCACCACGGCGAGGCTGTTCTTGACGCGATGGGCCAGCTCATGCACGAGCAGCTCGCGCTTGCGGTCGGCTTCCTTCGCGGCGGTGACGTCGATGTTGACGCCGATCATGTACGGATCGCCGCCGCCCTCGCCGCCCAACATGCGGGCGCGCGCCTCGATCCACCGGATTGAGCCGTCGGGCAGCGCCACTCGCCACTCCGAATCGAGCTCGCCGGTGATCAGCGCCTGCTTGTTGTCCCGATCGGCACGCGCCTGGTCCTCGGAATGCACCAGCGCCAGCCAGGCGTCATAGGTCCCTGGGAACGTGCCCGGCTGGAGGCCATAGAGCTCCTCGATCTCGTCGGACCAGTGGCTGGCGCCGGATCTGCCGTCCCAGGTAAAGGTGCCAAGCCGTCCGTATTTCGCGGCGAGTTTGAGCTGCCCGGCCGTGCGCGACGCGTCGTCCCTGGCTTGGGCGAGCATCCCGAAATTCTCCTGGATGACGCGCGCACTCTCCGCCTGCGCCTTTTCGGCCGCAGCCAGTCGGGCGTTGAGCGCCCGGACCTCCGGAGGATCGGAGGGCGCGGCCTCGCCGGGGATGGCGCTCTTGACGGCGATGCTTTCGAGCGGCCGGGCGATGCTTCGGCCGATGCCGGCCGCCAGCAGCAGCGCCAGGGCACAGATCGTCGTCGCCACGATGGTTGCGGTCTGCACCGTCGAGGAGATCGCCTGGGCGAAAGCCGCCTGCTTGATGCCGACCCCGACAGTCCAGTCGCTCAGCTGGGGACGCGCATTGGCGTTGATGACACGATCGCCCTCGATCGACGGAAACTCCGCGATCCCCTCGGCCTTGGCAGTCGCCCGCCAGCCGGCCGACGCCGGCTGCCCGATCGTGGTGGCGTTCTTCGGAATGCGCGAGATGTAGCGGCCCTGGCCGTCCATGATGCCGACCAGCCAGTCGGCCGGCAGTTGCTGCTGGGCCAGCAGCCGGGTGTAGTTCGCGGCCGGCATGGCGATCGACAGGCAACGGAACGGCTTGCCATCCTTGACGACGGGGACATCGACGGTCGCCACCCACGCGCCGGAATTGGGACCGGTGAAGATGTCGGAGATCGATGGCCTTCCTGACTGAAAAGCGCGCTCCTGCGAGTGCCGGCCTTCGGGCGTGCGCTCGCCGAGCGGCTTGCCCGGCGTCGCCCCGGTGTTGAGCAGGATGCGGCCGCTCGCGTCCGACACGATGATCCAGCCTTCGCCGCTGACCGCACCGACGCGGCGCGCCTCCGCCTCGAAGTCGCTGAGATCGGCCGCGCTGAGATCAGGAGACTTGGCCAGCACCTCGGCGAGCGCGATATAGCGCCGCAATTCGGCGTCGACAGCTCCGGAGATCGTCTGCGCGGCATAGGACAGGCCGTGCCGAATCGAGGCGTCGGCGGATTGCGCCATCGACACGATGACATAGGCAATCAGTCCGACGCAGGGCAGGAACAGAATGCCGGCCAGCAGAAGGAGGCGTCCCTTGATGCTCAGGGCGCCGTAGGAGCGCTGCATCGTCGCCAGCGCGCCTCTGGCTATGTCCGGCTCGCCCATGATTCCCCGCGGCGTTCCGAGATGGAACCGCAGTTAATTCAGCAGGCGCGAAAAAGTTCCTGACGTTCGGAAAACCAAAGGCGCTTGCGCTCGCTCCCGCACAGCCTGTGCGGATCGCACAAGCACCGTCTCAGCCGTCAACAGATACTGCGGCCGCACCCGGCAGGCGGCCGCAATCCCCGCTCGTTCAGGTCAGTGTCGCGACCTACTCGTCGCGATAGACCTTTTCACGCTTCTCGTGGCGTTCCTGCGCCTCCACCGACAGCGTCGCAATGGGCCGGGCCTCGAGCCGCTTCAGCGAAATCGGCTCGCCGGTCTCCTCGCAATAACCGTAGGTGTTGTCCTCGATGCGCTGGAGCGCCGCGTCGATCTTGGAGATCAGCTTGCGCTGGCGGTCACGGGCGCGAAGCTCGATCGCCCGGTCGGTCTCGGACGACGCACGGTCGGCGAGGTCCGGATGGTTCACGTTCTCCTCCTGCAGAGCCTGCAGGGTGAGCTTCGATTCGCGCAGGATCTCCTCCTTCCATGCCAGCAGCTTGGCGCGGAAATAGTCGCGCTGGCGTTCGTTCATGAAAGGCTCTTTTTCGGAAGGTTTGTAGTTCTTCAACTTTTCCAAGGTCAGCCCATCTGTACGTGCTGGCGCCGGTTTCGGCACCGGCGGACGGAATACGCCCGTTCGCGGCCGCGTTATATAGCGGCCTCATGTGACAGACAATATTTCGATCGGCACGGGCGCCCCGCCGTTCGGGCCGTTGCACAGGCAAATTCGGCCGCAGCCGGCGGGACGCCGTGGACGGCCTCAGTAACCGACCGTGAAACGGGCCCGCCGGTGCGCCGGACGCTCGATTTCGTCGGCCATCGCGACCGCGAAGTCCTCGAAGGTGATGAAACTCTTGCCGTCGGCATCGACCAGCAACTGGTCCGTTCCGAGCCGGAACTTGCCCGTGCGGGCGCCGAAATCGATCATCGCCGAGGGCGACAGGAAGGTCCAGTCGAGCTCCTTCTCCTGGCGCAGACGATCGAGGAACGCGGCGCCCTTCTCCGCTTCGGCCTTGTAGGCGGCCGGAAAGCCGGGCGTCGTCACCAGCCGCACACCCGGCGCGACCTCGAGCGAGCCGGCGCCGCCGACCACGAGGTAACGCGATACGCCGGAGTCCTTGGCCGCCCCGATCAGGGTCTCGACATCGCTGGCCGAGAAATGGATCGCGCTGATCGCCACGTCATGGCCGGCCCAGAGCTTTGCCAGCGCGGCGCGGTCGTTGGCATCGCCCCGCACCGCCTTGACGTTGGCGTGACCGGCGATCTTCTCCGGGTTGCGGGCGATGCCGGTGACCTGGTGGCCGCGGCTGGCCAGCTCGGCGGTAATGCGGGACCCGGCACGGCCGGACGCGCCGGCGACGGCGATCTTCATGGGGAAACTCCTATGTTCGAGATCACGAGGTCGGATCCGAGATCTGGACGAAGCCGCCTCGGTATCCGATAGTGACTAGATAGCGGAACGAATGCTGGTGTTAAGAGCGCACTTTAAGATCACCTGGTCACGCCGGAGTAACCGATGAGAGCCGCGAACGTCTATTCGGCCGACTGCCCAACGCGACAGATCCTCGATCGCGTCGGCGACAAATGGGCCGTGCTGATCCTGATCCTGCTGCGCAACGAACCGTTGCGCTTCAATCAGTTGCGGCGGTCGATCGAAGGGATTTCGCAGAAGATGCTGTCCCAGGTGCTGAAGAGCCTGGAGCGCGACGGCCTGGTGCGGCGGCGCGCGATCGCGACCGTCCCGGTCACCGTTGAATATTCGATCACGCCGCTCGGGCTGACGCTCGCCGCCGCGGTCGATCCGCTGCGCGACTGGGCCGAGCGCCATCTCAAGGAGGTCACCGCCGCGCAGCGGCGCTACGACGCGCAACAGCCGTCGAAGGCGGCTTGAACGCGCGAAGCGTCTCAGCTCCGCCCGGCCTTGGCGAGCTCGACCTCGACGCGCAGCTCGATCTCGGAGAGGATCGCATCCAGTCCCGGGTCGCCCGAGGTCTGCTTCAGGTCGGCCGCGGCATCGCGCAGCCGCAGCGCCATCGCGGTGTCGAGCTTGCCGGACAGCAGTGTCAGCTTGAGATCATCGAGCACGTCGAGCGCGCGCTTGCCGCGCTGGACCGAGCGCTTGCGGCGCTCCGCCGGCTCCTCCTCGATACCCTGCAGCGCCAGCAGCGCATCGATGTTCGCAGTCTGCTTCGGCGCGAGCGTCGCGCGCGTGTCCTGCGTGGTGCCGACGTCAGGCAGCTTGAAGCCGCTGGACGAGGCCTTCCGCGTGCTGCTGGTCGACGAGCCCAGGGTCGTGCCGTTCGGTCCGTAGATGCGCATCGATGGCTCCCGCAAGCTTCGCGTGTCGAGCGGGAGATTGGCTCCGCCGTGGTTAACGGTGCGTAAACGGCCCGGCAAATTCTGCCGGGGCGGCAGCTTCGTTCCCCCCGAGCACCCCTGGACCGCGACAAAGCTTCGAGTCGATTTCACACTCTTTCAATGAGTTAGCCCGGAGCATCGCCGTGGCACGACGCTCGCATAGTTAACGTCGATCATGCGGTCATGGGAGTGGCCGAGTGATCACTTGAAGAGTTCGAGGGGAGCATAGGATGCGACGCGTCCGAACCACGCGCCTGTTTCAGGTCGCCTGCGCCGCCGTGCTGGCGCTGGCATCTACCGTCATGTCTGCGAATGCGACCTCGCGGATCAAGGATCTCGCCAATATCGAGGGCGTGCGCCAGAACCAGTTGATCGGCTATGGCCTCGTGGTCGGCCTCAACGGCACCGGCGACACGCTGAACAACATCCCGTTCACCAAGCAGTCGCTGCAGGCGATGCTCGAGCGCATGGGCGTCAACATCCGCGGCGCCACCATCCGCACCGGCAACGTCGCCGCTGTCATGGTCACCGGCAACCTGCCGCCATTCGCGACGCAAGGCACGCGCATGGACGTCACGGTGTCCGCGCTCGGCGACGCCAAGAACCTGCAGGGCGGCACCCTGCTCGTCACCCCCCTGCTCGGCGCCGACGGCAACGTCTATGCGGTGGCGCAGGGCTCGCTCGCGATCTCCGGCTTCCAGGCCGAGGGCGAGGCCGCCAAGATCGTGCGCGGCGTGCCGACGGTCGGCCGCATCGCCAACGGCGCCATCATCGAGCGCGAGATCGAGTTCGCGCTGAACCGGCTGCCGAACGTGCGGCTCGCCCTGCGCAACGCCGACTTCACCACCGCAAAACGCATCGCCGCCGCCATCAACGATTTCCTCGGCGTCAAGACCGCCGAGCCGATCGACCCGTCGACGGTGCAGCTCAGCGTTCCCGCCGAGTTCAAGGGCAACGTCGTCGCCTTCCTGACCGAGATCGAGCAGTTGCAGGTCGATCCTGATCTCGCCGCCAAGATCGTCATCGACGAGCGCTCCGGCATCATCGTGATGGGCCGCGACGTGCGCGTGGCGACCGTCGCCGTGGCGCAAGGCAACCTGACCGTCACGATCTCCGAAAGTCCGCAGGTCAGCCAGCCCAATCCACTGTCGCGCGGCCGCACCGTGGTCACACCGCGCACCAGCGTCGGTGTCACCGAGGAAGGCAAGAAGTTCGCGGTCGTCAAGGACGGCGTGTCCTTGCAGCAGCTGGTCGACGGCCTCAACGGCCTCGGCATCGGTCCCCGCGACCTGATCAGCATCCTGCAGGCCATCAAGGCGGCGGGTGCGATCGAAGCCGACATCGAGGTGATGTGATGGCGACGTCCTTCATCGACTCCTATCATGGCCGCGTCGCTCTCAACATGCCGACGGCCGCGGCCGTCACCGCGCCGCGCACCGATCTCGATCTCGCCGAGGCCCTGACCAAGGTCTCGCCCAAGGCGCAGGCCAGGGCCAAGGCGACGGCGACCGACTTCGAAGCAATGTTCCTCAACAGCATGTTTTCGCAGATGACCAGCGGAGTGAAGGGCGAAGGGCCGTTCGGCGACACGCCGGGCACCGGCGTCTGGCGCTCGATGCTGACGGAGCAATATTCCAAGAACTTCGCCAAAGCCGGCGGCGTCGGCATCTCCAACGACGTCTTCCGCACACTCATCCTGCAACAGGCCGGCAGCAGCTCCGGCGCCAACGGCAAAGCGTAAATGTTCGCGTGACAAGCGCGTGGGCGGCAAACGCTCACGCCGAAGGGAGTTATGAAATGACCGCACAGGGCCAAGCGAAGAAGACGACCTACGCCGCCGCCACCAGCGCCGCAGAGGCACGCGCGCTCGCCGACGAGATGGTGAGCGTCATGAGCGAGCTGATCGCGGTCATCGAGCAGGAGACCGAGCTGGTTCGCGCCGGCAAGCTGCGCGAAGGCATGGCGTTCGGCCCGAAGAAGACCGAGCTGTCCCGCCACTACGTCACGACCGTGGGCCGCCTCAAGGCGAGCCAGGAGTTCATGAAGCAGACCGCGCCGGAGCTGCTCGCCACCCTGCACCGTCACCACGACACCTTCCGCGCCCTGCTGCAGGTGAACCTGACCGTGCTGGCGACTGCGCACGCGATCTCGGAAAAGATCGTGCGCGGCGTCAATGCCGAGGTTCAGCGCAAGAACATCCCCAGCACGTATACCGCCGGCGGCCGCCGCGCCGCCCCGGGCGCGCGGCACCTCACCCCGCTCGCCGTCAGCCGGACGCTCTGAGCCTCACCACCGGCACCCTTCACTGCATTGCAGCGCCGCGCCGCCTCGAGGGCCGCGCGGCCGTCGCCGTTTAACGCTCGGATAAGCTTAAAAGGCCCAGGCGAATCACAACGCGCCGTTCATCCTATTTCCTAACATAACGTTGATTGGTCATCGGCATAGTTGCAAGCGGGATGGGTTGGGAATTGACTCGATGGCCATGAGGAGGCTGCCATGAGTTCCGATTTCAGCGTAAGAGCGGTAGGGACGCCAGCGTCCGTTCCGATAATTCCGCCGTCGAGCCAGGCGGTGGTGAGCGCTGTTCCAACGGACCTTCCTCCCAGCCAGACCGTGACCGCGGCCGAGCCCGGCGCCTCCGTGCGCAACGACGTCCCGGTCAACGTCGCGAACGATCTGTCGGTGTCGCGGCAGGCCTATTACGATCGCGCCGCTGCCGCCCTGGTGTTCCAGGTGGTCAACCGCAAGACCGATCAGGTCGTGACCCAATATCCGGATGAGGCCGTGCTGCGCCGCCGGGCCTACTTCAACACGCTCGACCTGCAGAAGGATATGCAGAAGGCGGACGTGCCGCGCGTCGTGGCGACCGATCGCACCGCCTGAGCCCCCACGGGGCGACCGCTTCATTCCGCCGCCGCCTGCACGCCGCCTCACCGGGCGGCGTTGTCATATCGAGCGGCGCAGCTTTGGCGGATCAACTGCTCCGGGTCGCGTAGGCGGTGTCGAGATAGGTCTGGCCCGAGGCGGCGTCGGTGACCACGTTCTTGATCTGGGCCTTGCCGTTGCCGGTCAGCGTGAACTTCGTACCGCCGATCCCCAACGCATTATCCCTGATCAGCACGTCCTGATACTTGTTCACGCCCTCGCCCTGGTCGCGAACCTTGGTGTGAAAGCCCTTGACGTTGGAGACCGAGACCGTGAACGACTTCCCGTTGGCATATTTTCCGCTCCAGCCGCCCTGATAGAGCGTCGGATCGACGGCCACGTATTTGCTGTTGCTTCGCGCCGTACTGAGCAGGTTCGACTTGTAGGACGCAGACAGGATGCTGGTGACATCGGTCATGACGACGCGCCACCCGCCCCTGTCCCCGACGGTCAGCTCCGCCCGGACAATCCCGCGGCGATGTGGCAGTTGATGTCGATCAGCGACTTGAGCTTCGCCGGATCCGGATCCATCTGCATCTCGATCGTCTGCTTCATCACGAACACGCCGATGTTGGCGATGTTCTGGCGGATGTCGAGCGGATTCGGATTGTCGTCCGCCTCCATCGCGCTCATGAAGATCGTCCACAAGCGACGATTGAAGAGCAGAGCCTTGTACATGTTGCGATCAGGGCCGCTCCAATTGGCCTGGACTTCCTGCAGCTGCCGTGCCGCTTTCAACAGAGCCTGAGCTTCGATCTCCCGTGGTGATGCCGTCGTCTGCGACGTGCGGGCATAGGCTTGAGCGGCATATGACATCAACTACTCCGGACTGACGCAGGGACACGACCAAACTGCTCAGGTTTTGTACTTTGCGTGCCTTTAAAATATGGTTAGCGGCCGTTAGCGGAATTCGTTTCGTAGCGTCACGGAGCACCGCAAATCGCCTTGTTTGGTGCACCTCTTAATTTCTTGCGAACGCGATGATTCAAAATGTCCGGACGAGGATCGTACGTTGTTCATCACGCCTCGGCGGCGCGAACTACACGAACAACGGCGCCTTCACGCAGCTCACCCACCGACATCGAACGGAGACCCGCGCTGCCACGCACGGCATAGCCAAAAGCAGAAGCGGCGGGCATGGCCCGCCGCTTCGATGAGATATCATTCCAGCGCGTTCGCGCTCAGCGCAGGAGCTGCAGCACGCTCGCCTGCGACTGATTGGCCAGCGCTAGCGCGGAGACTGCGATCGACTGGCGGGTCGACAGCGCCTGGCTGTTGGCCGCCTCCTCGTTGGTGTCGGCCAAGGTCAGGTTCGACGAGCCGGTCTGCAGCACGTTGATCAGGTTCTTGTTGAAGTCCTGACGGATCTGCACGATCGAGAGGTTCGAACCGAGCGACGACGCTTCAGAGCGGATCGCAGTCGATGCACTGTTCAAGGTCGTGAGCACCTTGTTGGCCGAGTTGCTGTCGAGGAAGTCGCTTCCGACCACCAGCGCCGATAGGCCGAGACCGGTGCTGTTGAAGGTCACGCCGGTGATGTTCAGCGTGGACCGTCCGGTCTCGTTGAACACCAACTTGAGCGTGTCGCCGTTGAGCAGGTTGATGCCGTTGAACGAGGCGTCCTGCGCCGTGGTGTTGATCTGCGCCAGGACGTTGTTGTACTGCGCGATCAGGCCGGCACGCGTCGTCTGGGAGTTGGTGTCGGCCACCGGGGTCGATGCCGTCACGCCGTTAAAGGCCATGCTGGCCGCGGTCGAAGAGCCGGCGACCGCGCCGATCGTCGACGATGCCGCTTCGTTGGTGGTGAGGATCGTAAGCTGACCCGTCGTGCTCAGGCTGGCCTGCAGGTTGTTGGTCGCGAGAGCCGTATTGAGCTGTGCCAGCGTCGAGATCTGCGAAGCACCTGTGCCGAACGTTATGTTCGTTGCGACGCCGCCTCCTGTCGAGGCAATTGTCAGCGTCTGTCCTGTCAAGGCTGGCGGATTTCGTGTGGTCGTGCCGGCGGTCAATCCGAGCTTGGCCAGGGCCGTGCCCGATACTGTCAGATCCTGCGCCGTGCCTGTCGCCAGCTGGATCTTGCCGGCTGCCACCGTGGACGGCGTTGCGGTGGCTCCGGTCACCGAATCGATGGCAGCCAGGAGGTTGCTGACGGTGTCGCCGACGCCGATGTTGGTACCGGCCGAGACCGAGCCGGCCACGAAGGTGAACACGACACCGTTGACCACGAGCGTATCGCCGGTGGTGACGCTGCTCGCCAGGTCGTTCGAGGTCGAGCTCGCCGTACCCGACAGCCTGGTGGATCCGGTGATCGCAACGGCCGAGCTGAGGTTGTCGTTGTTGACCGCGCTGCCGGTCACGAAATTGTTTGAGGAGCTACCGAGCAGGTTGTTCGCCGTCGCCCCTGAGATGACCGCGGAGGTCACGCTCGACTTGGTGGTGTACCCCGTCGGGGCCTGGAGGACCTGGCTTGCGATCGACTTGGCGCTATCGACGAGCTTCTGAAGCGAGGTGAGACCGGTATTCGCAGCCTGGAGAACCTGGACACCGTTGCCGATGCTGTCGAGCAGATTCGCAATGTCGCTCGCGCGGTTGTTGAGCGATTGCGAGGTGAAGAATTCGGTGGGGTTATCGAGCGCCGTGTTGACCTTGTTGCCGGTGGCCAGGTTGTTTTGAGTCGTGGCCAGCAGCGATGCGGTGTTTTGCAGCGCCAGCAGGTTTTGGCGAACCGAAGCCGAGAGAACGATACCGGACATATGTGTGAAACCTTCCTAGTTATTCACCAGGAGGTTCTAGTCCAGCCACTTTTAAAACATGGTTAATGGCGCTTTAAATTTCTTGCTTAACGACTGGTTGCGATCCTTGGCTCCACTCGCGTCCGGTTCCGTGCCAGTATTGATACGGGCCGGACGGCCAAACCAGGCGAAAAAAAGCGGCGGGGTTTCCCCCGCCGCCTTGGTTGTCGAGATGCGATGCCTGAGGATCAGCGCAGCAGCTGCAACACGCTCGCCTGCGACTGGTTGGCGAGCGACAGCGCGGACACCGCGATCGACTGGCGGGTCGACAGCGCCTGGCTGTTGGCCGCTTCCTCGTTGGTGTCGGCCAGCGTCAGGTTCGACGAGCCGGTCTGCAGCACGTTGATCAGGTTCTTGTTGAAGTCCTGACGGATCTGCACCACCGACAAGTTCGAACCCAGCGTGGAGGCTTCCGACCGCAGCGTCGAGCTCGCCGAGTTCAACAGGGTGATCACCTTGTTCGCCGAGTTGTTGTCGAGGAAGTCGGTGCCCGAGGTGAGGGTCGACAGACCAAGACCGCCGGTATTGAAGGTCACACCGGTGATCGAGAGCGTCGACTTGCCGTTCTCGTTGAAGGTCAGCTTCAGCGTGTCGCCGTTCAGCAGGTTGACACCGTTGAACGAAGCGTCGGCCGCGGTGGTGTTGATCTGCGCCAGCACGTTGTTGTACTGGGAGACCAGGCTCGCGCGCTGCGTCTGCGCGGTCGCATCCGCCACCGGAGCCGCCGCCGTCAGACCGTTGAAGGCCTGGCTGGATGCAGCCGACGTACCGCCGATCGCACCGATCGTGGCCGAAGCCGCGTCGTTGGTCGTGGTGATCGAGATCTTGCCGGTGGTATCGATCGAGGCTTGCAGGTTGTTGGCTGCGAGCTTGGTGTTGAGATCGTTCAGCGACTTGACCTGCCCTGTCCCTAGACCGAACGTGACACTCGTCGCCGTGCCTCCCCCTGTCGCGCCGATCGTCAAGGTCTGACCTGACAAGCCGTCGCCGACAGCAGTCAGCCCGAGCTTGCCCAAGGTGCCGGTGCTGCCCGAGAGCGTCAATCCCGCCGCCGGCGGCGTCAAGGTGATCGCACCCGCCGTGATCGACGCGGTGACGCCGGTCTGGGTCTGGATCGCCGACAGCAGGTTGCTGACGCTGTCGCCGATGCCGATGCTGGTGCCCGTCGAGGACGTGCCGGTGACGAAGGTGAAGGTGGTGCCGTTGACGACCAGCGTCTCACCCGAGGTGATGCCGGTGGCGAGGTTGTTCGACGCGGTGCCCGCCGTGCCCGACAGCTTGGTCGAGCCGGTGATCGCCACCGCGCTCGAGGTATTGTCGTTGTTCACGACCGAGCCGGTCACAGCTGTCGAGCTGGAGCCGAGCAGGTCGGTGGCGGTCGCGCCGGTCAGAGCCGCCGAGGTGACGCTGGACTTGGTGGAATAGCCCACGGAGCTCTGCAGCACCTGGTTGGCGATCGACTTGGCGCTGTCGACGAGCTTCTGCAACGAGGTGATGCCGGTGTTGGCGGCCTGCAGCACCTGCACGCCATTGCCGATGCCGTCGAGCAGATTGGAGATGTCGGAAGCGCGGTTGTCGAGACCCTGGGCGGTGAAGAAGTTGGTCGGATTGTCGAGCGCCGAGTTGACCTTCTTGCCCGTGGAGAGATTGTTCTGGGTGGTGGCGAGGAGCTGAGCCGTCGACTGAAGCGAGAGCAGATTCTGACGCACCGACGCCGAGAGGACGATACCTGACATTTTCATACCCTTCTGGTGTGAAACAAACTGCCCGATCCATTCAGGATCAAGGCGAAGCCCGTCGGTGACTGCACCACCGGGCGACGGGCGTTAAGGTAAATGCGAGCGGCTAACAAACAGTGAAGTCACGGCCGCTCGCGGTCCCCGATGCGCGGCATCGGCACGGCCGCGCAGAGGTGATTCGCCGCGGATCACCTTGAAAACACCGCATATTCGCCGGGCGTGCGCGGCCGTTTACCGTCCGTTAACCATGATCGGAAAGGATTGCTGCGCGCCGACCGATCGAGCGCGCAGACTCCCCGCGCGATCTAGACTGGCAGCTGGACCGGTCATCGGCCTCGACGCAGCAGGTTCGGCGCCACGCCGATGCGGCAACGGAGAATGAGAATGGCCCTGAAAGTCGAACTGAAGCCGCATGAGCGCATCATCATCGGCTCCTGCGTGATCACCAACACCGACCAGCGCGCGCGTCTCCTGATCGACGGCGAGAACATTCCGATCCTGCGCGAGAAGGACATCCTGACGCCGGAGACGGCCGACACGCCGGCCAAGCTCGTCTATCTTGCGGTCCAGCTGATGTACATCTCGCCGGGGGCAGACGCGGATCACGGCACCTATTTCAACCTGCTGCGCGACATCATCACGACGGTGCCGAGCGCCTGGCCGATCATCGAGGCGATCAACGGCCATATCCTCAACGGCGATCTCTACCAGGCGCTGAAGGAAGCCAAGAAGCTCGTCGCCTATGAGAAGAAGCTGATCGAGCAGGCTGAAGCCGAACAGCAGGACAAGCCGGTGAGCTCGGCGGCCTGAGCCTCCGCCGAACACATCGTAGATCGAAGGCCCGGCCCCGCCCATGGCGGGCCGGCTTTTTTGTCCTGACGGGCTCGTCGCAATACGCCATCCGCACCGTCGGCCCCCCTCCTCGTCCCCTCCAATGAAAAGCGGCGGGGTTTCCCCCGCCGCCTTCGTTGTCGAGATGCGATGCCTGCGGATCAGCGCAGCAGCTGCAGCACGCTCGCCTGCGACTGGTTGGCGAGCGACAGCGCGGACACCGCGATCGACTGGCGGGTCGACAGCGC